>NZ_JBHYKG010000080.1:0-29020 GCF_042741245.1 Kitasatospora sp. NPDC058965 | reverse complement strand
GCGCCCGCCCCCCGAGGGGGACGGGCGCCGCGTGCGTGCGCCGGCGGTGCGTCAGCCCGCCAGCCCGGCCATCCAGGCCTCGACCGCGTCGGCGGTGCGGGGCAGGCCGGCCGAAAGGTTCTCGTTGCCGTCGGCGGTGACCAGGATGTCGTCCTCGATCCGCACCCCGATGCCGCGGTACTCCTCGGGGACGCTGAGGTCGTCCTGCTGGAAGTACAGGCCGGGCTCCACGGTCAGGCACATGCCCTCGACCAGCTCGGCGTCCACGTACTGCTCGCGGCGGGCGTGGGCGCAGTCGTGCACGTCCAGGCCGAGCATGTGGCCGGTGCCGTGCAGGGTCCAGCGGCGCTGCAGGCCCAGCTCCAGGACCTTCGCCACGTCGTGGACCGAGGCGTCCAGCAGGCCCCAGGACAGCAGGTGCTCGGCCAGCACCCGCTGGGCGGCGTCGTGGAAGTCGCGGAACCGGCCGCCCGGCCGGACCGCCGCGATGCCCGCCTCCTGCGCCTGGTACACCGCGTCGTAGATCTTCCGCTGCAGTGGCGAGAAGGTGCCGTTGATCGGCAGCGTGCGGGTCACGTCGGCGGTGTAGAGGGTGTGGGTCTCCACGCCGGCGTCCAGCAGCAGCAGCTCGCCCGGGCGGACCTCGCCGTCGTTGCGCACCCAGTGCAGGGTGGTGGCGTGCGGGCCGGCCGCGCAGATCGAGCCGTAGCCGACGTCGTTGCCCTCGACCCGGGCGCGGCGCCAGAAGGTGCCCTCGATCCAGCGCTCGGAGGTGGCCTGCGCCTGGCTCAGCTCCCGCACCACGTCGGTGAAGCCGTTGACGGTGGCGGCGCAGGCGGCGCGCAGCTGCTCGACCTCCCAGGCGTCCTTGACCAGTCGCAGACCGCTCAGGAAGACCTTCAGCTCGTCGTCGCGCTCCTCGTCGGTGCCCAGCGCCGACTCCAGGCCGGCGTCGTAGCCGCGGACCAGGCGGGTGGGCACGGTGGTGTCGGCGGTCAGCTCCTCGACCGCCTTGCGCACGTCCCGGGCCGGCAGCCCGAGCAGCGCCTCGGCCTCGGCCAGGCTGTTGCGGCGGCCCACCCAGAGCTCGCCCTGGCCGTCCAGCCAGAACTCGCCGTTCTCCCGGTTGGAGCGCGGCAGCCGGTAGAGCACCGCGTCGTGCCCGTCGGCCACCGGGTTGAGCACCAGCACCGCGTCCTCGGTCTGGTCGCCGGTCAGGTGCACGTACTCGCTGGCGGCGCGGAAGGAGTACTCGGTGTCGTTGGCCCGGGTGCGCAGGTTGCCGGCCGGGACCACCAGGCGCTCGCCCGGGAACGCGGCCGAGAGCGCGGCGCGGCGGGCGGCGGCGTAGGGGGCCTGCGGCAGCGGCTGCAGGCCGCGCAGCTCGGTGTCGGCCCAGTCGGACTTCATGGACGCGGCCAGCTCGTCCGAGATCTCGCCGTACAGGCCGTTCTTGCGGCTCTTGATCGGCTTGTCGTCCGCCTCGTCGACTGCGGCCCCTTCGGGGTTCTCGGCCGCTGCGGGGCTACGGTCCTCGGTCACGTTCGTCGCCTCCATGGGGTCTCCCGGCCGGTGGCCGGAAGAGAGTCACTCCTGCCCGCGCGGCCGGATCACGGCCGGAGCGGGACAGCTGTCGTCCCATCGTACGGAGCGGTACAAAGCGTTTGTTCGGTACCCGGTGGTTCAGTCGAACCGGGCCGCCAGCATCACCAGGTCGTCGGCCGGGCCGGCCGGCTGCCCGGCGCACAGCTCCTGGAGGTGGGCGCAGAGCCGCTCGGGGTCGTGCCGGACCTCGCGCGGGGCGTCGGCGGCCGCCTTGCGCAGCCGGGCCTGGCCCGCGTGCAGGGTGGGGCCGAGCCGGCGGGCCAGCCCCTCGGTGTAGAGCAGCAGCAGGTCGCCGCGCTCCGCGCTCAGCTCCACCCCGGGCGCCTCCCAGCAGCTGAGCATGCCGAGCGGTGCGGAGAGCGAGGTCTCCACGAAGTTGGCGCCGTACCGGGTGACCAGCACCGGCGGGCAGTGCCCGGCGCCGGCCAGCGTGATCCGCCGCTCGCCGGGGTCCACGCAGGCGTAGACGGCGGTGGCGGTGCGGGTCGGCTCGCAGGTCTTCAGCAGCAGTTCGAGGTCGCCCAGCACCGCCACCGGGTCCTCGCCCTCCAGCACCGCGTAGGCCCGCAGCGCGGCCCGGATCCGGCCCATCGCGGTGGCCGCGCCCGGGGCGGAGGCGGGCCCGGCGCCCGGCCCGTCGCCGGCCACCGAGCCGACGGTCAGGCCGAGCGAGCCGTCCGGCAGCGCGATCGCGTCGTACCAGTCGCTGCCCACCGACCGGTCCAGCCCGGCCGGCACCCAGCGGGCGGCCAGCCGCAGGCCCGGCGGGTGCGGCAGGTGGTCGGGCAGCAGGCCGCGGCGCAGCAGCGCGGCGGAGCAGCGGCCGCGTTCGGCGGTCAGCCGGTCGGCCAGCAGCGGGGCGGCGAAGGCGGCGTACCGGCGGGCCAGGTCCTGGTGGAAGGCGCTCGGCGCGGTGGGCTCGGCCCAGAACCAGACGGCGGCGGCCAGCGGCCCGTCCTCCTCGGTGGCCAGCGGCAGCGCGTAGCAGGCGCCCAGCCCGAGGTCGGCGGCCACCTCCCGGAACCGGGGCGCCACCTGCGGGTCGCCGGCCAGGTCGCGGTGGAGCAGCTGCTCGGGGCGGCCGGTGGTGCGCAGCAGTCCGGCGAACGGGCCCAGCCCTACCGGCACCGTCTCCAGTGCGCCGATCGCCGAGTGGTCCAGCGCCAGCGGGACCATCGGCCCGTGCCCGGCGTGGTCCGGCCAGCCGGTGCCGGTCGGCCCGTTGACCGCCTCCCGGCGCCCGGCCGGCTCCGCCTCGCCGCCGTCCCGGGCCACCGGGACCAGCAGCGCCCGGCCGGCGCCGAGCAGTTCGGCGCCCGAGTCGAGCAGGGTGCGCAGCGTGGCGGCCAGGCCGCGGGCCCGGACCAGCCGGTCGGTGTGCCGGGCCAGCCAGTCCAGACCGGCCGGGCGGTCGCCGTCGGGGACGGGCGAGGGCGGGGTCAGCGGGGTGCGCGGCTCCAGCACCGGGGCGCGCAGCGGCAGGTCGAGCAGTCGGGCCAGCCGTCCGGCTGACGGTACGTCGCCGGGGTCCGCCCGGTCGTCCCCGTCACCGAGCCCGGGCGTGGTCCCACTCGCACCGGACGGACGCTTGTCACTCATCCCGCGACTCCCAGCACTGGGGTACCAAGTCGTGTCAAACCACTCGCAATGCCCCACTTCTACACAGGACGGTTGTCGCGTGTCCAGGATCGGGAGCCAACCGGATGGCTGGTTCCGGTCCGTGGAGTGGAGCGGGCGGGGAGCGGGCAGAAGAACCGCAGGAAGCCGCGCGACGGCTGCCGGTCCCCTGCCCGGAGCGTAGGGATCCCCCCACCCGGCAACCCGGCTGACCAGATGTCACTCACTCGTACGGTGGAACCAGTGGGCGCCGAACGGCGTCCATCTGGTCGCATGAGGGATTCTCGTTGAGCGTGCGGCTCTCCCCGGCCGCGTCAGGTCTTGATCCATCCGGTCGCGGAGAGGAACGAGTGCCCATGCCCGAATCGCGGGAACCGTCCGGCAGACACCGCGGTGACCGACAGGCCCTGCTGCAGGCCGCGTTGACCTGTGCCCAGCGGTGGCGGTGGCCGGTGGTCCCGGGAGCGGTCTCGGTCGAGCACCCGGGGGTGACGGCTGCGGTCGACGCGCGCTGCTCCTGCGGCGACGAGCAGTGCCCCGTCCCCGCCGCGCACCCGCACGACGTCCCCCTGCTGGCGGCCACCACCGAGGCGCGGATGGTGCGGTGGTGGTGGGAGCGGCACAGTCCGCAGGCCCCGTTGATCGTCGCCACCGGGCGGCGGGTGGCGGCGGTCAGCCTGCCGGCCGCGGCCGGGGCCCGGCTGCTCGGCTACCTGGACGCGCTGCGGGTGGTCCCGGGACCGGTGCTGGCCGGCCCGACCCGCTGGGCACTGCTGGTGGCGCCCTACGGGTACCCGGAGTTGGCGGAACTGCTGGTGGACCAGGAGCGCAGCCTGCGGCCGGGCGGCGGTCCCGGGCAGGTACCCAGCTCGGTGCGGTACCACGGCCCCGGCGGCTACCTGGTGCTGCCGCCCTCGCGGGTGGGGGTGGCGGCCGGTGCGGCGGCGGTGCGCTGGGTGCGCCGGCCGGTGGTGCTGCCGCGCGGCGGGGTGCGGCTGCCCGAGGTGGCCACGCTGCTGGAGGCACTGGTGGCGGCGGGTTCGGCGGTGCCGGACGGCAGCAAGCTCGCCTACTGACCGGCGAGCGGGGGCTTGCCACTGGCAAGCCGCGGCCCGGCGGAGAGTCAACTCCGGCGCCGGATATGGAAGATCCGGCCGCTGGCGACGGGGGATGCACCAGCGACCGGACTGTTTAAACAGTAACAAGGATTGGCGGCTTAGCCAAAGCCCCAGGTCGGGGCCGCCTCGATTTTTCCGGCCCGTCCGGGTCGAATGTGACCGGAGTCACGCTCTCGCGATCATCTCCGGTCACGCACGGCCAGGATCGGTCAGTTCAGGGTGACCTGACGGCTCACCAGATTGGCGCGCGCCCGGCGCTCCTCGCCGGTGAGCGGCGCGTCGGCGGCGAGGGCGCCGGCCAGTCGCTCCGCGAACGCGGCGGCGGGCTTCTCGCAGTCGGCGGCCGTCATCGCCACCGGCAGGTCCCAGACCGGCACGGTCAGCCCGTGCGCGCGGAACGAGCCGACCAGCCGGGTGTCCTCGCCCAGCGAGGCCTCGCCCGCCGCGGCCAGCCGGGCCAGCGCGTCCAGCAGCTGCTCCTCGGGGACCGTCATCACCCAGCGCAGGTGGTTCTTGTCCGGGGTGCCGCACCAGTAGGCGCTCGGCACGCTGGTGACCTTCTCGGTCGGGATCGCGGAGGCGTTGGCCCGCTCCAGCGAGGCGGCCACCTCGCCGGTGGCGGACTCGGCGTCCTCCAGCCAGAACTCGAAGCCGGTGTGCACGTCCGGGACGAACGGGGCCGCGGCGTCCAGCAGCTCCTGCAGGCGCGGGCCGTCGGTGCCGGGGCGGCGGGTCGGCACCGGGTTGCCCGGCTCGGTGGCCAGCGCCGCCACCAGCGCGTCGCCCAGGTCGCGGCTCAGGTCGCCGGAGGAGGACTGGGTCTGCAGGCCCAGCAGGATCGAGCCGTCGGCCCGGCGCAGCGCCGGCCAGGCCAGCGGCAGCACGGTGGCCAGGGTGACCGAGGGCACCTCGCCGACCGCCTGCGCGGCCGCCTCCGGCGTCAGGGTCAGCGGCACCGTGGCGGCGGGCACCAGCTCGCGCAGCGCCACCCAGTCGGCCTCGCCCGCCAGTCCCTCGAACGGGCGGTGCACCAGCTCCTGCACCGCGTGGGCGGCCTGACGGCCGTGGCAGGCCTTGTAGCGGCGGCCCGAGCCGCAGGGGCAGTCCTCGCGGGCGCCGACCACCGGGACGGTGCCGTCGGCGGCGGTGCTCCTGACGGACGTGGGCGACTTCTTGGCAGCCTTCTTGGCCATGGGGCGGCTCTCCCGGAACGGTGGGTCGGTGTGCTCCGGGGCAGCCTAACGAGGTTTCGGCGGTGCTCAGGCCGACCTGGCGTGCTGCGGGCGGGCCGGTTCGACGTGCTGGCGGCGGGCCGGGGCGAGCGCCGCCCAGACCGTCACCTCGCCCGGCGCGTCGCGGACCCCCCAGTCCTGGGCCAGCTTCCCGACGATGCTCAGCCCGCGGCCGCCCCTGGCGGTGAGCGACGGACTGGCCGGCAGCGGGCGGGTGCTGGCACCGCCGTCGGTGACCTCCAGGGTCAGCACGCCGTCGGCGTGCATCTGCCAGCGGACCAGGATTCCGCCGAGGTCCTCGGTGGCCGAATCCGTGACCGGTGCGGCCACTTCCCCGCCGGTTCCCGAAGACTTCGTCAAATCACCCCTGGCACCCCGGAATTCCCCTTCCGCCCCCCCTGCCAGCGCCAGCAATGGTGCCAGTGGCCGTGCATACCGGCAGGAATTGCTGAGCAGTTCGGAAAGGATCAGAACCGCGTCGTCGATGACCGCGTCGGGTACCTCGCGGTCGCCCAGATCACGCCGCAGCCGGCGCCTCGCGGCCCCGACACTGGCTGGACCGTGCGGCACCGCCATGGTCGATGAAGTCGGCACTTCACGCGCCACCATCAACGCCACCCCCGGACCTCCTTCAGCGTTTGCCGAGGGATGGATGCCCCGGGGGAATGGGGCGGAAACGGCTCCGGCTGTTCGAGGTGCGTCAATTGTGAAGTCGGGTACGGATCGCCACCCGCTGTGGTCGAGAGGTGATTATCCGCTTACGCTGAGTCATTCCAGAACGGCGTGATTGCGTCACTGGCGAAATCCTGCCAACTGAGTTGATCAGCGGCCGAGTTGGTCCAGCACGGCGCGCGGCCGGTTGGTGATGATCGCCTCGACCCCGAGCTCCAGGCAGAGCTCGACGTCCTCCGGCCGGTCCACCGTCCACACGTGCACCCGGTGGCCGGCCGCCAGCAGCCCCCTGACCAGGTCCGGCTTGCGGCGGACCAGCTCGATCCCGGGTCCGGCCACCACCGCGCCGGCCGGCAGCCCGGCCCCCGGCCACAGCCGCAGCATCGCCGGGTGCTCGAAGAGGAAGACCCGCGGGTACTGGGGCGCGTCGGCGCGCAGTCGGCGCAGTGCCACCCCGGAGAAGCTCATCAGGCGCGCGTGCGGCTTGTCGGGCGCGCCCTGCGTCCCGTTGACCGCCCCCTCGATGCCGAAGTGCTTCAGCATGGCGACCAGTTCGGTCTCCACCTGGCCCCGTCGGCGGACCGGGTGCTTGGTCTCGATCGCCAGGTCGACCCGGCGGCCGGCGTCGGCGACCAGTGCCAGCAGGTCGGCCAGCTTGAGCACCGGCTGCGGCTGCGGCGCCGCGTCCCCGGCCGCCTTCCAGGACCCGAAGTCGTACCGCTCCAGCTCGGCCAGGGTCATCGTGGAGACCACCCGGCGCCCGCCGTCGGAGGTCCGGGCGATGGTCCGGTCGTGCACGCAGACCAGCTGGTCGTCGGCGGTCACCCGGACGTCGCACTCGACCGCGTCGGCCCCCTCGGCCAGGGCCAGCCGGTAGGCGGCCAGGGTGTGCTCGGGCAGCGCCTCGGAGGAGCCGCGGTGGGCGACCACCTGCACCGCCCGCGCGGAGCGGTCGGTGCGGGTGGCGGAGCTGGAGGGAGTCGTCACGCATCTACCCTAGGGCCCGGAAGTGACGCCGGTGCGACGCACCCCCGAACGCCGAGTGTCCTGGTCAGCGGCCTGCGGGCAGCTTGGTCAGGCCGAGGGTGGCCAGCCCGGCCACCAGGAAGGCGAGCAGCGAGGCCCAGGCCCAGGGCTGCGGGGTGTAGTGCAGCCAGCCCTGCAGGTGGGTCCAGCCGCGGGTCCACCAGCCGGCGTTCGGGGTCGGCTCCAGGAACTGGTAGACCGCGAAGCCGAGCAGCCAGGGCGCCAGCAGCAGCGGGCGGGACGGGGCGTCCCCGGTCATGTCCCAGCCCTGCCGGCCGCGGCCCAGGAAGTAGTCCACCACCAGCACCGCGAGCAGCGGCACGAAGACCGAGCCGATCAGGCCCAGGAAGGCGTAGTAGGCGTCGGTGAACTTGGTGATGGCCAGCGCCCCGGCGGTGACCAGCGCGCCGATCCCGCCGCTGAGCAGCCGGCGGTCCACCCGCGGCAGCAGGTTGTGCACCGACATCGCGGTGGAGTACACGTTCGCGAAGGACTGGTCGGCCTCGCGCAGCACCAGCACCAGCAGGAAGGCCCAGCCGGCGGCCACCCCGGCGAACGAGCCGAGCACCTTGTCCGGGTCGCCGCCGCACTGCAGCAGCGCGATCAGGCCGAGCAGGTAGCACCAGACCTGGGCCAGCGTGTAGCCGGAGAAGCTGGCCCAGAACGAGGCCTTCGCCGAGCGCGCGTGCCGGGTGTAGTCGGCGGCCAGCGGGACGAAGGAGACGGAGACCGCGACCACCGCGTCGGTGGCCGGCAGGAAGCCGGTCCAGTTGCCCGCACCCGGGTCGGGGAAGCCGTGCCGGCCCAGCTGCACGGTGAAGTAGACCATCGCCACGCCCACCGCGATCGTCACGTACTTGCGCAGCGCCGCGATCGAGCCCAGCGGCCAGATGGTCAGGGCGGTGGTCAGCGCGCCGGCCAGCAGCACGAAGAGCCAGCGCCAGCCCTGGGTGCCGGCCACCGTCTGCGCGCCGGAGGAGATCACCATCAGCTCGAAGACGCCCCAGCCCAGGCACTGCAGGATGTTCAGCAGGGTGGGCAGGTAGGAGAGCCGGGTGCCGAACAGCCCGCGCAGCACCGCCATCGCCGGGGCGCCGGTGCGGGCGCCGATCAGCGCGGCCACCGAGAGCATCGCGGTGCCGATCACGGTGCCGAGCACGATCGCCACCGTCGAGGCGGCGAAGGAGAGTTCGCTGCCGGGCGCGCCGAGCACGGTGGCCGCGCCGGTGAAGCCGATCAGCGAGATGCCCAGGTTGGTCCAGAGCGCGTACTGGTCCCTGAAGCCGAGGGTGCGCGGCGGGGCGGTGTCCAGCACCAGCGGGGCCTCGGCCCGCGCCGTGGCCGCGGGGTGCGGCGGCGCGGCGGTGGCGGTGGGGGCAGGGGAAGGTGAAGCAGCCGTCATGGCGGTACTCCCTACGCCGGCATTACCCGGACAGGTTCCGGCGGTCAGCGCTCCCTCGCCCGTACCGGCGTCCCCGCCATGGCGTACGGTCGACCAGCGCACTCTCAGCCTGGTGGGTCCAAGCTCCCGCGTGTCAGTTCAATGGCAGCGACAGGGTAGCCCGGAGCCGGGACGACGCCAAGGCGGGGCGGGGCGCCGTCCGTATCCCGGGACGCCGTTCGGTCGGATCCGAACGAGTGGACCGCGGTGGGGGGCGAAGCGGGGGCCGTACGGTCCGCCTAAGGATTCTTACGAGTTCTTCAGGAGGCCACTTACGGCAACCAGATCGGACATGGGAAAAACTAGGGGCCAAGGTCCTGGTCAGCAATGGAGGTCGTCCGTGAGCACCGAGCACGAGAGTGGTTCCACCGGGCCGCAGGGGGAGCAGCTCTCCAGCGGTCAGGGCGAGCCGGGGGGCACTGCGGCGGTCGGTGGCGAGACGCCCTCGCGCGAGTCCGAGGCGGCCGCGCCGGCCGAGCAGCCGGGGGCGGCGCCGACCGTCGCCTTCGGCCGGGTGAGCGCGCCGGAGCCGGCCGCGGCGCAGGAGTACCTCGACGCGCCGCCGCCGGTGCTGCCGGCGGCCGAGCCCGCGGCCCCGGCCGCGCCCTCCTACCTCGACGCGCCGCCGCCGGTGGCGCCCACCGCGCCGGTGGCCGCCGAGCCGCCGGCCAACCCGTACGCCGCCCCGACGGCGCCGCCGGCCGCCCCGCCGATCACCGCGGGCGTCCCGGCCGCCGGTGCCGTGCCGGGCGAGCCGCACCACCCGTTCGGCGCCGGGCACCCGGTCGGCGCCTGGCCGTCGGCGCCCGGCGGCCCGGGCTACCCGGGCGCTCCCGGCTACCCCGGCGGCCCCGCCGGTTACCCGGGCGAGCCCGGTTACGGCCAGCCGGTTCCGGTCAAGAAGGGCAAGGGCGGCCTGGTCGCGCTGGTCGCGGCCGTCGCGCTGATCGCCGGCCTGGCCGGCGGCCTCTCCGGCGCCGCGCTCAAGGGCAACTCGTCGGGCACCTCCGGCGCCAGCCACTCCAGCACCACGGTGACCAGCACCAACGACAACAAGGCGGTCAACCGGGCCCCCGACTCGGTGGCCGGCATCGCGGCGAAGGCGCTGCCCAGCACGGTCACCATCAAGGCCCAGGGCTCCTCCGAGTCGGGCACCGGCACCGGTTTCGTCTTCGACACCGAGGGCCACATCCTGACCAACAACCACGTGGTCGCCCCGGCCCAGGGCGGCGGCAAACTGTCCGTCAAGTTCTCCGACGGCTCCAGCTACACCGCCTCGGTGGTCGGCCAGGCCAAGGGCTACGACGTGGCCGTGATCAAGCTGGACAACCCGCCGGCCGGCAAGCTGGTCCCGCTGCCGCTGGGCGACTCCGACCAGGTCGCGGTGGGCGACACCACCATCGCCATCGGCGCCCCCTACGACCTGGAGGGCACCGTCACCTCCGGCATCGTCAGCGCCAAGAACCGCCCGGTGGCCTCCGGCGACGAGTCCGGCGCGCAGGTCTCGTACATGAACGCGCTGCAGACCGACGCCTCGATCAACCCCGGCAACTCCGGCGGCCCGCTGCTCAACGCCAGCGGCCAGGTGATCGGCATCAACTCGGCGATCCAGTCCAACTCCAGCGGCTCCGGCCAGGCCGGCAGCATCGGCCTGGGCTTCGCCATCCCGATCAACCAGGCCCAGCGGGTGGCCAAGATGCTGATCCAGACCGGCACCCCGGTCTACGCGACCCTCGGCATCCTGCGCAACGACCAGTACAACGGCGACGGCGCCCAGGTGAACACCTCCTCGGTCCAGGGCACCCCGGCGGTCACCCCCGGCGGCCCGGCCGACAAGGCCGGCCTGAAGCCCGGCGACGTGATCACCAAGCTCGGCGGCGTCAACATCGACAACGGCCCGGCCCTGGTCTCCACCATCTGGACCCACGCCCCGGGCGACCAGGTCGACGTGGAGTACACCCGCAACGGCCAGACCATGAAGACCACGGTCACCCTGGGCAGCCGCACGGGCGACACCAACTGACAAACCGGGTGCACCGACCCCCCGCGGACCCGTTAGGCTGACCTCCGCCTGGAGAGCTGCCCGAGCGGCCTAAGGGAACAGTCTTGAAAACTGTCGTGCGGTGACCCCGTACCGTGGGTTCGAATCCCACGCTCTCCGCTGGTGGAGAAAGACCTGATCAGGGCGGGTATCGGCCAAGTGCCGATACCCGCCCTTTTCGATTCCTGTCCCGGGGTGTCCCACCGTTTCCCGGTGCTGACCAGTACGTGCGGAACATCCGTGGAACGTTTTGAGTGCCCTACGCCTCGCCATACTGCTGGCCCAGGAACCGCTCCACGAGGCCGTTGGAGTGGTCCTCCAGCCCCGCCAGCACCTTGGCGTAGAACTTGTACAGCACCGCGACGGAGTGTCCGGCCCGGTAGGCGGCTTCCACCGGGGCCATGCCGGCCACCAGCCATCCCGAGATACAGGCGGCTCGCAGCGCGTACTCCACGTCGGCCAGCTCGGTCGCCTGCTCCTCCGGCGTGAGCACCAGCCGCCGGGCCGCCTTCCACACGTCAGAGGTCTCCTTGGTGGTCAGCAGCCCGCCCGTGGCCGACTGGAACACCCGGCGGTCGGGACCCAACCCGTACGTGGCGATGTGCTGACGCACCATCTGAACGTAGACCGGCGGGATCGGGATCCGGCGCACCGAGTTCTTCGGACGGTGCTTCAGGCCCCGCTCCTCCTGCCCCTGCCCGTCGTCCGTCCAGCGAGACCCGACCCGGGATGCACTGCCGGGCGCCAGGATCAGCCCCCAGCCAGTCTCCGGCAGCTCGAAGTCCGTGTCCCGCAGGTTCGTCGCCTCGGCCGGCCGGGTGGCAGCCCAGCTGATCGCGCCGTAGAACGCGGTCAGGTGTTTGCCGCGTGGGCCGAGCTGCTGCGTGGCGAGGACCAGGTCCCGAGCTTGCCGCGGTGCCGGGACCCACCGGAAGTCGATCTCGGTATCGACCTCCGGCGGCGACCAGCGCACGGCCTTCAGAGGGTGCGTCACCAGCAGCTTTCGCTCAATCGCGTACCGCAGGGCACCGCTGAACGTGGCGTACTTGCGGTTGATCGTGTTGTCCGCCGCGCGAGTGCCGTCCAGCTTCAGCGTGATGGCGGCCAGCGCACGGCGGACTGTGTCCGAGTCGTCGAGCTGGGTCACCAGGACCGACTTCCGAGCGAGCCACGCCAGCGCCGCCGCCAGCTCGGCCGGTGGCTCCGGACGGTGCGGGGAGAAGTTGAACGCCACGGTGGACAGCGCGCGGCGAAGCACGCGCGCCGGGGGTGCGCCGCGGTGGTCGGTGACCAGCGCTGGCGTCAGCGTGGCCAGCCCGTCGGCCCGGGCAGCGCGCTCCTTGGCGGTCGACGCCGGCCACTCGACTTCGGCGAACTTCTTGGCGTGGTCGAACCATGTCACCTGCGCCTCCTTGGCGGCGCGCTCCCGGAACTCCGACCCGGGCAACCCGGTCTCGACATCGAAAGGTTCGCCCCGATTCCGCGCGGCCAGAAGCTCGGCCCGCCGGCCATCGGCCATGGTGAACGTGGCGAAGGTACGAGAGTGTCGTTCCGACCCAACCCGCCAGCGGAGCTGATGAGGCTTCCGCCCCCTGCCCAGGTTGCGGATGGCCCAGATCTCTACATCGAACGAGAGCACGTATTCTCCAAAAGAAGTGCGGCCCCGGACAGACCAGGGCCGCAAGCGTCATAGGGGCGGCTAGGCCGCAGCGTCGCGGTCCAGCGACGTCCACCAGGCGTCCAGAGCCGCGCGACTGACCCGGATCTGACCGTTGGGCAGCTTCCGCAGCTTCGGCGCCTTGCCGCGTGCCACCATCCGGTAGAACGCGGACCGGGACATGTCGATCTCTTCGAGCACGGCAGAGAGCTTCAGGTGCTCCTGCTTGGGCATGGTGGGCTCTCTTTCTGGAGTTGTGGCCAGTCTGGCCAGGAACCCGGACAGGTGGGAGTGATGCTGTCCGGGTTGAAAGTGCTGGTCAGGTGCTGTCCCCGGACAGCAGGACAGGCCGGACAGCAGGACACGGGTGGTCAGCTGTCCATGGCCGCCGGGGCGGTGTAGGCGCCCGTGGCGTCACGGTTCAGCTGGCCCGCCTCGGCCATGCGGGAGCACGTTCGGCGGGTCAGGTCGATGTCCACGCCGGTGGCGTCGGCGATGGCCTTCGGGCGGGCGCCGGGGTGGGCGCGGACGTGGGTGAGGATCGTGGCGCGGGTGTCGTGGATGGTGTGGTCGCTGGCGGGGCCGTCGAGGAGGAGCCAGCTGCCGGTTTCGGGTTGGAAGGTGAGGGCGTGTTCGTTCTCGTCGACGTCGCGGCCGGTGATGTGGAGTACGCCGTCGGCCTTGCCGCGTGAGCGCTTGAGGACGAGCGTGGCGTCTGCGGCGCCGGCGAGGCCGTTGGTGCCGGAGACTTCGGCGAGGAAGTCGTCGGAGCCCATTTTGCGGACGTGGTGGACCAGGATGGTGGCCACGCTGTGGCGGTCGGCTACCTGCTTGATGTGGCCGATGGCGGCGTAGTCGGCGTCGTAGGCGGCCACGCCGGGGGCGGCGCTGCCGCGGACCTTGGCGAACACGTCGATGACGATCAGGCGTGCGCCGGGGTTGGCGGTGAGCCACCGGTCGATGGCGTCCGCGCCGCCCTGGGGCAGGGGCGGGCACTGGGTGACGATGGTCAGGTCCCGCGGTGCGGCGCGTCCGGCGAGGAGTTTGCCCATGCGGGTCTTGAGGCGGCGCGGGGTGTCCTCCAGTGCGAGGTAGAGCACGGGGCCGGGTTCGACGTCGATGCTGCCGAAGGCCTTGCGGCCGGCGGCCACGTCGAGCCCGAGGCCGAGGGAGAGCCAGGACTTGCCGACCTTGGGCGGGCCGGCGAGCAGGCTGACGCCTTCGGCGAAGAACCCGGGGACGGCCCACTTGGGTTCGGGGAACTCGGTGGCCATCAGGTCGGCGGCGTTCCACACGGCCTGCGGCCGGGGCGGGCCCGGTGCGGGCTTTGGCGGGGTGCTGGGCGGCTCGGGGGAGGGGTTGGCCCAGGGGTCGGGCTCGGGCGGCCACGGGGCGTCCTCGCCCGCCTCATGGACGACGCGCAAGCGCGGTGCAGGACGTGGGAGTTCGGGGTCGGCGGGGCGGGTCATGCGGCGACCATGCGAGGGCGCCGGGATCCGGCTCGAAGACCCGACGCGATGGTGCGGGCGGCCTTGGCGGGGGCGTGGGCGACTTGGGCGGCGGCGCCCAGGAGCCAGCTGGTCACCTCAGCCTCGGCCAGCTCGCCTCCGGCAACCAACTGGCCGAGCGCGACAGCGGACAGGTAGAGCGCATCGTTGTGGTGGTCCTTGGCGCCGGTGACGGCAGCCAGTTGTCGCTCTACAGCCGACTTGAGGTAGGCGGTGCGCCGGTCGTGGGCTCGCAGCGGGGCTGTGACGGGCTTCTGCGGGGGCAGTGGGGTTGGTAGGAGCAGCGGGATGAGCCAGACGGGCAGGTCGGCTACAGGGGCGTCGTTGACGGTCCTGTAGGCGCCTTTGGGGGTGGTGCTTCCTGCGGCCACCACCTGCCCGCCACCAGCCCGGGTGTCGACCTTCCAGCCGAGTCCCTGATCCCCTCGGGTGTTGCGCAGCCCCACCCCGCGTGAGGCGCGGAAGTACAGGTGGGTGCTGCCGCCCGGTGAGGCATTGGTGAAGGTGCCGTCTGGGTAGGGCTGGCCGTGCTCCTCGCACAGCGCAGCAAGCACGTCGTGCCCATCAGCGATGCCGGGCAGCGCCCAGCGGGCGGGCGGAGTGTCGCCTGGGCCCTTAGGCACATCCTGGTCGATGACCACCAGTCCAGAGGGGCCGCAGGCGATCCCGATGTTGTAGGGCCGGAACGACCAACAGCGCTCGATCCGCTCGGGGTCGGTGGTGGCGCGTTGCTCCCACGCCTTGATGGCGGGGACCTTGCCACCGGGCACGAGCGGGAAGACATGCCAGTCTCGGGCGGCGGCAGCGAGGGCGGCTGCGAGCAGGATGTTGCCGGTCAAGCTTGTGCTCCTTTCGGTGCGGGCCCGGGACAGGCCGGGGTCTGTCCCGGGCGGGTGGCTCAGCGGCTGGTGTCGGTGCCGAGGTCGAGGCTCTGCTGTCCCTCGATCTCGATGCGGGGCTCGGGCGGCATGAGCCGGTCGACGGCGGCGCGGTGCTCGCGGTCGTTGACCGGGCAGATGACGCGCTGGTCGGCGGTGACGATCCATCCGGCGTGGCGGGCGTCGGCGGCGGCGCGCTCGTGGGTGTCGTAGAGCGGCATGGGGTCGTCGCTGTCCTCGTCGCCGCACACGTCGCAGGTGACGATGTGGAACGTGATCGCGCGGATCAAGTCGGTCTCCTAGGCGGCCTTGAGCGGCTGGGCGGCCGGGGCGGAGGCGGGGTGTTCGAGGACTCCCGCCCACGCGGTGCGCAGGGCGGCGCGGTCGCTGCGCTCGCGCAGGGGCCGGGAGCTGTCCCAGTCCTGGCGGATGGGCATCTGCAGGCCGAGGAAGTCGTGCCCGGCGGCGAAGACGACCGGCTTGCCGGGCCCGGTGGTCCAGGTGGTGACCGGCTCGTATCGGCCGCCGGTGGCGTGGGTCCAGCGGGCGAGGTAGTCGGCGCTCAGGTGCGTCTCCTGCTCCTGGCTCGGCTCGGCCCACAGCGCGCCCGCGAACACGTGCCGCCACTTCGGGTACTGGTCGGCGAGCGGGGTGTTGGCGGGGATGGTGAGCCAGCGGTCGCCGGTGCTGACGGTCAGCCGGCTGTCCTCCCCGCCGAGGGTGGCGCCGGGGATGTAGGTCAGGGTGAACTCGGCGGTGCGCTGCCGGGCGGGGGTGACGGCCCGCAGCGCCGCGAGGTCGGTGAGGGTCAGCAGGGCCCGCCACGGCTGTCCGGTGGTCTCGGCGGCCTCGCGGCGGGCCAGGGCGAAGGTGTAGCGGTCGGTGGCGAGGGCGTGCAGGTGGGTGCCGGTGGCCTCCAGGTACAGGCCGCCCAGGACGGGCAGGGTGTCGTCCGTGCAGATGTGCGGCTTGAGCTGGCGCACCAGGTGCGGCAGGTCGGTCAGGGTGATGGACACGGGTTCCTCCCGAGGGCTCAGATCTCGAACAGGGCGTCCGGCCCGGTGGCCGGCTGGGCGGCACCGGCGGTCTTGCGGGCGCGGGTGGTCGCGGCGCTGTGGCAGTCGGGGCACCACGCGGCCAGCTCGGCCCCGGGCAGGGCGGCCTGCCGGTGCGGGGGCCACAGCAGCGCGGCGGGGTCGGCCGGGGCGGCGAGCAGGCGCACGGGCGCGCCGCTGCCGTGCTTGGAGCGGTAGCCGCCGTGGCGGTGCGGGCAGCGCCCGCCCTCCTCCGGCTTGATGTGGGGCCTGCCGCAGGCACCGCGGCACTGGCAGCGCCCGGCGGCCGCGGCGGTGACCTGCTGCCACAGGCCCCGGTCCCCGAGCGGCCCGAGGCGGTCGGGGCTCACTCGGCGGCCCACGCTTCGACGGCGGTAGCCACGTCGGTGTTGAGCCACTCGCGGGCGGGCTGCGGCGGCAGCGGCAGGCCGACCAGGGCCGAGCGCACCGCCTGGACCACGTCGGCCGGCTCGGCCCACAGCGGCAGCGGCAGGCTGGACGGGATGTCGTTCGAGCCGTCCAGGCGCATGGCGGCGTACTCCCAGCCGCTGGTGAGCGCCCAGTAGACCCCGGCGCCGTGCACGAACAGGTCGGTGTCCAGGGCGGTGTTGTCGGCGTGCCAGGTGAAGACGGCGGACAGGGTCGGGTTGCCGTCGTGGTCGTGCTCGTCCGCCTCGGAGGTCCATCCGTCGTCGCAGCCGATGGCGGCGGCGGTGAGGGCGGTGTCGACGGCGGTGATGTACGGGTCATGCGGCAGCGGGCTGCTGGTCGGCTTGCCGCGGCCGATGGGGCAGCAGCCCCAGTGCACGACGGCGCCGGTCAGCCCGTGGCCGTACTCGCCGACACCGGGGCAGGTCTGGGGTGTGGTCATGCGGCGTTCCTTTCGGGCAGGTCACATCCGGTGACGGCTTCGACCAAGGCGGACACCAGCACTTCGGCAACCGGCGGGGTGACGGCGTTGCCGTACTGGCGGACCTGTTCGCGCTTGTTGCCGAGCACGGTGTAGCCGCCGGGGAAGGCCATGGCGCCGCCGATCTCGCCGGGTTCGAGCATCCGGAACAGGACGTCCTCCACCGCGACTTCGCTGCCACGTACCAGGGCGTAGCGGTCGCGGGTGGTGAGCGCGCCGACCGGTTCGCCGACGGGGCGGGCGGTGCCGTTGCTGTAGTAGGGCAGCAGCAGCGAGGCCCAGTCCGCCGAAGCGGGCGCGGTGGTCAGGCCGTGGTGGTTGCCGGACGCGGTCACGGTGGCGAGGGCGTCGGTGACGGGGCGGGCGTCCGAGCCGCCGCCGCGCAGTTCGGTGATGAACGGCAGCCAGGCCAGGCCGGTCTCGTTGCGGGCGGTCTGGGTGCGCAGCGGCTCGGCCGCGGTCCCGGCGGCCTTGCCGTCACGGCCCTCGGTCGGCACCAGCAGCGGGGGTACGGCGATGCCGTCGTTCTCGCGGGTGGTGCGGGTCGGCATCGGTGCGGTCAACGGCGCCGCGTCGGTGCGCCAGGTGCCGCCGGCCGGGGCGAGCAGCGGCACCGCGTAGCGGGCCAGCCCTGCGCGGATGCGGTCGATGGTGGCCGGGGCGTACGGGGTGAACTGCTTGGTCGGCCGGCCGTCGCCGATCCGCCGCCCCGGAAGCGACCAGTCGATGACCGAGGCGGCCGGGAGGACCGGCGGCTCCACGATCTGGTTGCGGCAGGTGACGTGGGGGCAGCGGTAGACGTACTGCTGGCGGTAGCGGCCCATGTCGGCGCCGCGCCGCTTGAACACCTGCACCGCCCGCACCGGCTTCTCGCACCCCGTGCACCACGCCAACGGACGCAGCCACTTGTCCCAGTCCGGGGTGCGGCCCAACTCCCTCCGCCAGTAGGCGAGATACAGGCGGTCCCGGGACTGCGGGGCGACGGCCACGGTGCGGGGCCGGGCGTGCATGGAGTTGAGCGCGATCAGCCGCGTGTCGTACCCGAGGCTGCGGATGTCGGTGACCCACTGGGCCCAGTCGGTCCAGGCGCGCACGTCGATGACGTTCTCGACCACCCCCGCCAGCACGGGACGGCCCCGGCCGGCCATGGCGGCCAGGTAGCGGGGGATGTCCCACATCAGCGCGCGCGAGCGGTCGGTGGCAGCGTCCGGGAGGGTCTCGCCGAACAGGTCGGGCTGCTTGTCGAAGTCCCGCTTCACGCCCCGGGCGTTGCTCCAACGAGGGCACTCAGGACTTCCCCAGTGAATGTCGGCGGCGGGGAAGCGGGCCACGTCGGCGTCGTGCAGGTCGCCCAGGAAGTGGTCCGCGGCGGGGAAGTTCGCCGCATGCGAGGCGATGGCCTTGTCCCAGTGGTTGGCGGCCAGGACCGGGACCACGCCCGGCACGGCGGCGGCGCCGGTGCTGCTGCCCCCGGCGCCGCAGAAGAAGTCGATGTAGGTCAGGCTCACCGCGCGCCCCCGGTCAGGCTGTGGATGCGCTGGGCGTGGTGGTTGGCGAGGTCGACCAGGGCGTTCACGGCCAGCTTGGCCTCGGCGGTCAGCCGCGGTCCGGGCCGCGTCTGGGTGGGGACGGGCAGGAGCGACAGCGGGACCGGGACGAGCAGGGTGGCGCTGGCCAGCAGCGCGGGCCGCCTGTCCGCGTCGGGCTCGACCAGCCGGTTGAACCGGACGTCGTCCCAGCCGGACCGGTCGCGCTGCCAGTCGTCGAAGCGGATGCCGGGGTCGGGGTGGAGCCGGTAGTGGCGCAGCGGGACCGTGATGCGCAGGGCGAGGCGGTCGTAGTCCTCGCCGGCCGCCTCGGGGGCGAGGTGGTGCAGGTCGGGGCGGATGCGCACGTATCCGGGCGCCATGACCGGGCCGGTGGCGGTGCGCCAGGCAGCCATCGCGAACTGGGCCGCGGTGAGCGGGTAACCCTCGTCGTGGAACTGGCTGGCGTTGATGCGCAGGTAGGCGCCGTAGCGGGAGTGTCCGTCGTCGGAGCGCTCCTGGTCGTCGGCGTCGTTGGTGTGGGCGAGCGTGGACTGGTCGAACTCGGGCATGCTGGGTCCGATCTCGGATTGGGTTTCGGGGTTGAGCGGGGCCCGGGACAGCCGTCTCTCTTGGCGGGGACGGCGGCTGTTCTGGGCCCCGTACTGCGTTGCGGCGTGCGGGCAGGGCTAGAACGGGGGCTCTTCGCTGAAGGCCGCCCCCGCGGCGGGGGCGCCCCAGCCGCCGGCCGGGGCCGCCGCGGGGGCGGGGCTGGCGGTGGACCAGGGGTCGGCGGCCGGGGTGGCGGGGCCGTTGGCGCGCTGGGTGCGGGTGACCTTGGCGGTGGCCCAGCGCAGCGAGGGGCCGATCTCTTCCACGTCGAGGCCGAGCATGGATCGGTTCTCGCCCTGCTCGTTCTGCCAGTTGTGCTGGACCAGACGGCCGGTGGCGACCACGCGCATGCCCTTGGTCAGGGAGTCGGCGGCGTGCTCGGCGATCTCGCGCCAGCAGGTGGCGCGCAGGAACAGTGCGGTGCCGTCGCGCCACTGGTTGGAGTTCCTGTCGAAGACGCGCGGGGTCGAGGCGATGGTGAACTTGGCCATCTGCACCCCGGCGGGGGTGAAGCGCAGCTCGGGGTCGTCGGTCAGGTTGCCGACGATGGTGATCGGGGTCTCTCCGGCGGACAACGGTGCCTCCAGGTAAGGCGGTTGGTGGTCCGGGAGCGGATCTGTCCGTCCCCCGCACCACCCGCACCCCGCGCCGCTGGCTGCGGCAGGGTCGGGCGGCACGGTCAGTCGGGCAGGGCCGGTCAGCAGTACAGGTCCTCGTCCTCGCCCTCGTCGTCGTCCGGGACGGCATCCGTGTAGGCGGTGACGTGCACGACGACGCCGTGCAGCGTCGCGCTGGCGATGTGCTCGGCCCGCCGGAAGAACGGGGCCACGGCGACGGGCGCGCTGAGCTTGTCGGCCCAGGCGGTCACGGCGTTCACGTCCTCGTCCACTTGGATCTCAAGGAACGGGCCCGGTCGGCCGTCGGCGTCGACGCCGGTGGCGTGCATGCGCTGGACCGGAAGTTCGGGGTGGTCGGCCAGGACTTGGGCGGCGGCCGTGGCGGCAGTGAGGGCGTGCTGCGCCTGTTCGAGCAGCTCGCCGGCGGTGGTGGCGGTGGTCACCGGGTTCTCCTCCGGGTCGATGGGACGGTCAGGCCTTCTCGATCTCGTCGTTGAAGAACTTGTAGGTCTGGGTGCTGTCGGGGCCGTCGAGTCCGGCGATGGTGACCCCGTCGGCGGTGGGCGTGACGACGGTGCCGGTCTGGCCGACGAACGTGCGGTCGCCGGGGTCGGCGTACAGGTTCTGGGTGATGCGGACGGTGTCGTTCTTCTTGAACACGGCTTTCTCCTTGGCGAGTTGGTCAGGCGGCGGCGACGGTGGGGGTGAGCAGGTTCTCGATGCGGTAGGCCTCGTCCTCGTCGCGGGCGATGGACTCGTTGTGGTCGGAGAGCCAGCGGCGGGATTGCTTGCCGAGGCCGAGGTGGTGCCGGTTGCGGGCCAGTGCGTCGAAGGCGGTTGCCGGGCGGCCCATCTGCACGGCGTGGACGAATTCGTGGACCAGGGTGGGCATGACCTGGTCGTCCTCGCGCATGGCGGCGGCGTGCAGCAGGATCAGCACGCGCCGGTCGTGGGTGGGCAGGGTCATGCCGGTGGCGATGTGGGCGGTGCTTCGCATCTGCTCGCCCTGCCACAGTTGGCGCCACAGGCGCGGGGTGCCGCCGGTGGCCTCCACGACGGCGAGGCGGACGAGCGTGTCGGGCATCCGCTCGCGCATGTGCCGCTCGACCGCGAGCGCGGCGGGGGCGAGGAGCGGTTCGATGAAGCGGCGCAGCGAGCGCGGGCCGACGGTGTCGAGGGTGACGCTCATTCCGGTCAACTCCCTTGTCCGGGTTCAGTGGTGGGCGCGGGCGGCGGCGATGTCGAGCTGGCGGTGGACCTCGGCCGCGGTGCGGCCGGCGGCGTCGTTCCACTCGTCCACCGAGCGGGCGCCGGGCTGGAGCCGGCGGAACTGCTCCATCAGGTAGGTGCGGGCGCGCATGGCGGTGGCCTCGGTGCCGTATCCGGCCTGCACGACGGCGAGTTGGGCGCCGAGTATGCAGCGGCGCCCGTGCGGATCCCAGAGCAGTCCCTGGCACCAGCCGTGGACGGTCAGGTAGCGGGAGACCAGCCGCAGATGGGTGGCCGCATCGATCGGCACCGGGGCCGGCGCCCGCTTGCGCAGCCGGTCCAGGACGGTCGGCTCCGGGCGGGCCATCCCGAGGTCCCACCGGATCGGGGCCTGTCCGGCCGTGCAGATCACCGGGACCGGGAAGCGGGGAGAGGCGGGCTGGGCGGCAAGGTACTTCTCGATCTCGCGGACGAGCTGGCCGCCGTCGGCGACGAACGAGAGGTCGGGCAGGCCGAGCAGGGCGGCGGTGCGGGTGCTGGTCATGGTCGGGTTCCTCTCGCTCAGTGCAGGCCGGGCAGGGCGTGGAAGAGGGCGGTCATGGTGGAGCGCACGGCGGGGGCGATCCCGGTCGAGGCGGTGTAGAAGCCGAACAGGGCGGCGACCACGGCGCCGCCGAGCTTCACGGCGCCGAAGCGGAGCATCAGGAGCAGGACGGTGCCGAACAGGACGGCGGCGGAGATCGTGAGGACCACGGGCGGGACTCCCTTACCGGTGGGTGGTTTGGGGTGGTTTGGCCTTCCGGGGACCCCTGACAGACCCCTGACGGGCATGGCAAAGCCGCAGGTCACAGAGGTGACGACCCATGACGGACCCCTGTCGGGGGCGGCCGGCGGGCGGGTTTTCCGTCAGGGGTCGTCAGGGGTCCTGACATGCCTGGCGGGTCTGTGACCTGCGGCTTTGTGAGTGCCGTCAGGGGTCTGTCAGGGGTGCGAATCGGGCAGAACGGGCGTCAGGCGGCGTTGTCGAGGCGGTCGGCGGCGGCGCGCAGGTCGGCCAGCTCGTAGCCGTTGGGGCGGGACCCGTCGGGCAGGGACAGGCGGGTCGCCTCGATCTGGACACCGAGGCCGAGCAGGGCAGCCTTGAGGGTCTTGCCGGCCCGGGAGAGCCAGGCGCTCTCGCTCTCCTGCTCGCCCCGGCCGTAGTGCTCGGGGTCGACCTCGGCCAGCTGGCCGAGCATGTCGGTGACACCGATCGCGCCGAGCCCGCTGGTCTCGGCCGCCCGGATCAGGCGGTCCAGCACCGTGACGTGGACGACGCTGCCGAGGCCGTCGGGTCCGCCGGCGGCGGCGCTGACGCCGGTCAGGCGGGCCATGGCCGTCTCGACCGGGTCGTCGTAGTGGCCGGGCAGGCACCCGGCCTCGGTGCGCAGTTCCACCCCGCGCTCGATGAGCGGCAGGATCTCCCCGGCCTCCTCGTCGATGAACAGCGAACGGGTCTCGATCACGCCGGTGTCGGGGGTGTACAGCCAGTTGCGGCCTCGGCTGGTCTTCTCGATCGGGATCTTCGAGGCGTCGTATCCCTGGCCGACCATGCCGTCCCCGAGGACGACGTTGGACGCTGTCGGGGACTCCACACCCATGGCCATGCGGGCGGACAGGTTCCCCCGCAGCCGCGGGGTCACGATCTCGGCCTCGGGATACTGCGTGGCCAGGGCCAGCACGATGCCCATGGCCGGGCCGACCGCCGCGAGCTGTGCGAGGAGCTCGGTGATCTCCTCCGCGTACTTCTTCGCGGGTCCGTTCTTGGCCGTGTAGGTGGCGAGTTCGTCAATGATGACCAGCTCGATTCCGCCGAGCTTGTCGATCAGCTTCTCGCTCGCCTTCGACAGCCCGGCTTCCACCAGGATTTCGGTGCGGCGGTTCATCTCGTCGACCATCAGGCGCAGGAACTGGACCAGCCGCTTGGGGTTTCGGCGGACGAAGGTGGCCAGCGCCGGGGCGTGGCGGACGTATTCACCGGCGCCCTTGCCGTCGAAGAGTCGGATCCGCACGCGGGGGTCCAGCAGCGCGGCGGCCAGCAGGTTGGCCAGGCCCATTCCCTTGCCGGATCGGGCCCGGCCGGCGAACAGGAACGAGTAGTCGGACAGGGTCGGGCGGACGATGTTCCCGCGCTTGTCGAAGGCGAGCGGGAAGCCGTCGATCCACGTGTTCACGGACTTGGCGCGGGCGGCGACCAGCGGGTTGCGGCGGGTGGCGAGGAACGGGTCCTGCCCGCATGCCCAGATGGCCATCCGGCGCCCGTTGGAGCCGACTTGGCGGATGTCGAGGTTGGTGCGGTCGATGCCCATGGCGGCGGCGATTTCGTCGGCTGCCGCGCGGGCTTTCTTCACGGTCACGTCGGGCAGGTCGATGACGGCGTGCCAGGCGTTCGGCACGGCCGGGTCGATCGCGCACGGGGTGACCATCGACAGGCGCTGGCTCTCGCCGATGACCTTGGCGGCCTTGAACGCCCGGTCCAGCATCGACTCGGTCATCGGGTCGCCGTCCGACAGGGACCGGATGTCGGTGGCCCATTCGGTCTCGCGGTCGGGCTGCCGGCCGAGGTAGGCCTCGAAGGCGAGCACTGAACCCACCCCGAGCCACAGTCCGGCGCCGCGGAAGGCGACGTAGGCGGTCAGGACGACCGCCAGCGGCAGGCCGTAGGCCACCAGCGCCCGCAGCAGACGCACGCGGCGCCGGTTGGACTTGGCCTTCTTGTGGGCGGCCACCGCCGCCACCGCGACGGCCACCGCGGCCTCGGCCTGCTTGTTCGCCAGCTTGCGGTCACCGGGCAGGATCGTGAACCGCGCCCGGCGGGTCAGGTCCCTGGCCTCGCGGGCTGCGATGTGCGCCTGGTTGGCCGCCGCCTGCACGTGGGCGCCCTCGAACCCGGCCACCCACCGCCCCGAGCGCCGTATCCCCCGCGAGGCCTGCGCGGCGTGCCCGTGCGTGGTGGTCTGCCGGGCCATCCACCGGCGCACCGCCCGGCGCAGCTGTGTGGCGTGGGCGGTGGCCATGGTGCGGCGGCCGTCGCGGGTGCGGATCCAGGCCGGGATCAGCGGCCGGTCCCCGGCCAGGTCCGCCCGGCGGCTCTTGGCGAGCACCTTCGGCACCTCGGCCGGCGGGTCGAGGTCGGCCGTCCCCCTGGTGTCCGCCAGGTAGACCGAGCCCTCGCCGACCGGCTCGGCCGGGGCGGGCTCGGGGTCGGGCGCGGTGTCGCGGGGCTCGGGGCTGGTCTTGGCGAAGCGGTCGGGGAAGCGGATCACGTCGGCGACGGACGCGCCGTCCGGTTCGCCGTCGGTCGGCTCGTCCCAGTCCGGCACGCGGTCGGCCGGGGTGTCGTCGTGGTTCACTGATGGTCCTTCCGTGCAGCTCAACGAGGTTGGGGTGTGCGGGTGAGGGACCCGGGGCGGCCGGTCGGCCGCCAAGCAAGAGCGGCCGTCCCGGGCTTGATGAAGTGGCTCAGCGGCGCCGCCGCTTGCTGCCGACGATCTGGATCTGGGTGCTGCCGGAGCCGTCCCCGACGCTGTTCTGCACGTTGCGCATGGACCCGGTGTTGACGATGCCGCCACCACTGCTGTTCTGGACGTTCTCCATGTCGCCGATGTTGACGATGCCGTCGTTGGCGGGGGCCTCGGTGTTGTCGGCGATGGCCTGGAAGATCTGGTTCAGCGCGGCGCGCAGGTCGCTGGCGGACTTCTTGCTCACGGTGTGCTCCTGAGGTCAGTTGGCAGAGGTTTGCGGCGTGCGGGTGCGGGCGGCCAGCGACATGGCGCGGCGGGCCACCGGGGAGTACTTCGGGGTGTCGCCGGTGCGGCGTACCGGGGGCATGCCGCCGTTGGCGCGGCGCCCGTCCACGGCGCCCGTGCGGGGGGTTGCGCGGGTGGGGGCCTTTTGGGATTCGACCTGCGGCTTTTCAGCCGTGATGCCCTGGTTTGCGGCTTCCTTGGCGGCTTCCTTCACGGCGGCCTTGGCGGCGGCGCGGGCGGCGATGGACTCGGCGGTGTCGCCCAGTGCGGCGCCGGCGGTGTCGTCCCACGCGCGCTTCCAGGTGGCCTCGCTCGGGTGCAGCTCACCGAGGGCTGCGGCGAGTGCTACCGCCCGCTCCCATGCCCGGGGCCACTGCACCGACCGGTTGGCCTCGCGGGCGGCCAGCTCGTCCGCCGCGCGCTCTGCGGCCAGCTTCTTCTCGGCGGCCTCGGCCGCCGCCTTGCGGGCCTGCTCGCGCTTCTGACGCCGGGTGGGGCGGGCGTCGCGCTTGCGGATGCGGCCGTG
This sequence comes from Kitasatospora sp. NPDC058965, assembly GCF_042741245.1. NCBI lineage: Bacteria > Bacillati > Actinomycetota > Actinomycetes > Kitasatosporales > Streptomycetaceae > Kitasatospora > Kitasatospora sp. NPDC058965. The sequence continues at coordinate 3,982 of NZ_JBHYKG010000080.1, read as the reverse complement.
CTCGTGCAGGTCCCAGACCATCGGGCCGGCCAGCGAGCAGAACGCCCCGCCCAGCCCGGTGCCGAGGCCGAAGGCGGCCGAGCCGTGCAGGAAGTTGACGGTGGCGGCGAACACCGCGACCGCCCCGGCCAGCGCCCGGTAGTGCCAGGACGGCCGGTGGTCGTCGATCGCGGCCTCGGCCCCCTTGAGCAGCGCCCACGCCAGCCCCTCCAGGACGAGCGGGGCGGCCAGCAGGAACGGCGCCTTCGGCGACCAGAACGCCATCATCTGCAACGGCAGCGAGACCACGACGCAGATCACGGCGATCGTCCTGGCGTAGCGGCGCCACTGGTCGGCGGAGCGTTCGGCCTTGGCGCGCACCGCCTCGGCCTCGGCCCGCACCCGCTCCGCCTCGGCCCGCTTGTCGGCGGCGGCCTGGCGGATGGTGTCGGCCTTGGCCTGCTGCTCGGCCACCTTGACGCCGGCCTCGGCCGCTTTGACCGTGTTGGCGATGCTGGCCGCCTCGGTCTTGGCCCGCAGGGCCTCGGCCTCGGCCTGCTCCTTCGCCGCGGGCTTCGCGGTCGCGGAACGGCTGCGGGTGGTGCGCGGCTGGAGTTCGGTGACGCTCATCGGACCCCCTCGGGCACGAGTCGGGACAGGGTGACCAGGCGGCGCAGCTCGCGGCGGCGCCGGATGCGGGCGGTGCGGCGGGCCACGGCCCGCACAGCGCTCGCGGCGAGCAGGACGCCGGCCGCGGCGCAGGCGGCGTGCGGGTGGGCCTCGATCGCCGTACCGACCGCCCCGAGGGCGGCCAGGACGGTGCGGGCGGCGGCGGGGAAGGCGACGGCGAGCAGGGCCAGCGCCCAGCCGAGCCGCTTCACGGCGGTGGCCATCACGCCGCCTCCTTCGCGGCCGCGGCGGCCTTGGAGCGGGCGCGCTGCTCGCGGCGGCGCAGGCGGGTCCGCTCGGTCTCGTCGAGGCCGCCGAAGATGCCGAACTCCTCGCGGTTGTCCATCGCGCGGGCCAGGCACATCTCGCGCACCGGGCAGGTGGCGCAGATGGCCTTGGCGCGGCGCCCGGAGAACTCGTCGCCCGGCTCGGGGAAGAACATGTCGGGGTCGACGCCCTTGCAGGCCGCGCCGGGCAGCAGGGTGTCCGGGGCCGGGGTGAAGTCGGGCATCCACGATCCGGTCGGACGGGCGGTCACGCCCGGGGTGTGGGTGCCGACCATCGGGTCCGACTTGCGGCCGTCCATCCAGCGGTGTCGAAGGGTCATCACGCGGCCGCCTTCCAGCTCTGGAGCCGGCGCCGGGCCGCGGTGCGCAGCAGGCGGCGGGCGTGGACGGCCTGGGTGGGCGTCAGGTCGGCGAGCTTGGCGTGGGCCACCGCCAGGCGGGCCCGGCGCGAGATGGCCGACTCCCCGGCGGTGCCGGTGAACAGCTCGGTGTCGATGCCGATGGCCAGCTCGGCGAACTCCGAGGCCGTAGTGGCCTCGTGGCCTGCAACAATCAGTCGCACGGGTCCTTCTCCTCACAGGTGGGGCCCGGCGGGGGCGGCTTCTCTCCGGCCAAGGACTGGAAGCCGTCCCCGCACCTCGGGCACGGGGTGTCGGGTAGCGCTGTAGATCAGCGCTGCGTGGTGGCGCGGTCGCCGTTGCCGAAGCGGCGGGAGCCGTCGGCGCACCGCACGACGTGGCGCGGACCGCCCCGGAACGGGCTCCACTTCGTGACCGCCTCGCACTCCACCCGCGACCAGCCCGGAGCAACGGCCCCGAACTCCTCGCGCAGATAGTCCAGTTCGGTGGCCTCGCGAGCGGAGCGCTCGGCTCGGGCCTCGACCGCCTCGCGGGCCAGGTCCGCGACCATCTCGGCGGCCATCGCCTCGGCGAGCACGCCCTGGGCGACCGCCTCGGCCCTCTCGGCCGGGTCGGTGACCTCCTCGAACCGGTCGATCTCGTCCGCCGCCGGCGCCGCCGGGTTCGTGGCTAGCAGCACCTCGGCCGCCAGCTCCACCGCCGCCGCACGCTCCCCCTCGCCCAGCTCGGCCGGGTCCAGCCACAGCTCGGGCCGCGTACCCGTCAGCCGGGCCACGTGCTTGGCGAAGTCGCTGGCACCGACGGTCGGGGCGGTCGGCATGCGGGTGGCGGTGAGCATCGCAGTCATCTCCTGGCCGGTAGTGCGCCGCAACCGCGGCGCGCCTGTTCGTGCAGGTCCAAGCAGCCCAAAGAAGGCTGACAGGAGCTCAAGACCTCCTGTCCTGAAGTCCTCTTTAGGACTTGGGAAGACTATGCAGTGCCGTGTGCCGTGACGTCAACACCTCTTGAGGACTTAAGCTGTCGATGTCGCCGGGAGTCGGTGGCGAATCCGAGCCAGAGGTCCGAAATGGCCAAGTACGAGAAGATTGCGGATGACCTTCGCGCGCGCATCCGTGCTGGTGAGTGGGGGCCAGGCGACAGGCTGCCGGCCGAGACGCCGGATCTGACAGGGCAATACCAAACGAGCCTTCCGACTCTCCGTCAGGCGCTCGCTGTGCTCGTTGCCGAGGGTGTGGTCGACAAGATGCACGGCCGAGGCAACTTCGTTCGGAAGCCGCGCAAGCTGGTCGTCAGGACGAACGAACGCCATCAGTGGGAGAAGGATCGGGCCCGCCAGCCGGAGGAGACGCGTCGGCAGACTGGGGCGACGGAGCACGACACTGGCCTGACGGTCTTGGACCTGGTGTTCAAGGCGGAGTTCCGAAGGATCGAGGCCCCGGAGAGTCTCGCCGGGCTCTTCGCTGTTCCGGCGGGCACTGGGTTGCTTGAGCGGACCTACCGCACGCGCTACCGCGAGGAACGCGAGCCGTTCAACGTCGCGCGCTCGTACCTCCTGTACGACATGGCCGAGGCCAGCCCGGAACTTCTCGACCCCTCTCGGGAACCGTGGCCGGGCGGGACCCAGAATCAGCTCTTCACCATCGGGATCGAACTCGATCGCGTCGAAGAGCGCATCACGGCCCGTCCGCCGACGATTGAGGAAGCCGACGAACTCGGCCTCAAAGCCGGAGTCTCGGTCATCGCTCTCCGCAAGATCTCCCACAGCACCGATGGGCGGGTTGTCGAGGTCTCCGATGTGGTTCTTCCTGGCGACCGGACCGAGCTGGTGTTCACGACTCCCTTGAGCAGGTGGTGAGCATGGTCCACGTCATCTCTGTCATCACAGCAGTGCACGGCCCGTCGGCCGAGCATCTCCCGGCCGCGTACAAGTCGCTGTGTGAGCAGCAGCTTCCTGACGGATGGGAGTGGCAGTGGGTCATCCAAGAAGATGGTGAGACTGGGGCTGTTGCTCCGTACGTGCCGGCCGACTCCCGGATCACCTTCGGCCAGGGGCGGCACGGCCGGGCGGGAGTCGCTCGCACGCTTGCGCTCTCGCGCGCGGAAGGCCAGTTCGTCAAGGTTCTGGATTCCGATGACATGTTGCCGCCTGGCACATTGGCTCGTGACCTGGCAGCGCTCGCGAAGCCGGGAATCTGCTGGGCGACCTCCCGAGTGCTCGACCTTCTTCCGGATGGCTCGACCGTAGGGTTCGACCAGGACCCGCCCGAGGGGCCGATCGAGCGCGGTGCGGTGCTGGCTCACTGGAAGGCGCATGACTTCCGTGCCCAGGTGCACCCGGCAACTCTGTGCGTTCGGCGCGATCTGCTACTTGCCCTCGGTGGCTGGATGGCTCTTCCGGCCTCGGAGGACACCGGCCTGTTGATGGCACTCGACGCGGTCAGCCGCGGTTGGTTCACGGCGAAGACGGGGCTTTTGTACCGGAAATGGCCGGGGCAGGTCACGAGTCAGGCAGCGCATGTCCACGAAGGCGAGCGGTCGGCGCGGATGGCAGTTGTTGAGCAGCGGGCGCGGGCACTGGCTGCCCTCGAAGACTGGCGCATTGACCGCTGAGCGCCTGAACGCAGAATGGCCCGGGGTCACAGCACTCAAGATTGTACCCCCGCAGTCAAATATACACATATAACAACC
>NZ_JBHYKG010000079.1:0-29295 GCF_042741245.1 Kitasatospora sp. NPDC058965 | reverse complement strand
GGTCTCTGCGTACCCGAGGACGCTGTCCTTGACGCGGCGGGGGAGCGGCACGTCGGTCACAAGGAGGTCACCCGGCCTTGACGCGGCGGACCGCCAGGGTGAACACTCCCGCATAGCGGTCGACAATGTCGAACGGCGACCGGAGAAACAGCCCCACTGGGACTCCCTGGGGTTACACCGGTCTCTCCCCCACCCGCCTCCTGCCACGCCTGCCGTCCCGCTCCCCCGGGGCAGGCACCCCATGGCACCGGCCATACGGACAAAGGAGTCTTTGTGTCCGCCCTCTCCAACGGCGACATCTTCGTCGGCGAAACGCTCGGCACGGCCGCGCTGATACTCCTCGGCGGTGGCGTCTGCGCCGCCGTCACCCTGAAGAAGTCCAAGGCCCAGAACGCCGGCTGGCTGGCGATCACCTTCGGCTGGGGCTTCGCGGTGCTGATCGCCGCGTACATGTCCGCACACAAGTCCGGCGCCCACCTGAACCCCGCCGTGACCCTGGCCATCGCCGTCAAGACCGGCGACTGGAGCCACGTGCCGCTCTACCTCGGCTCCCAGATGTTCGGCGCGGTGATCGGCGCCGTCCTGGTGTGGCTGACCTACCTGGGCCAGTTCCAGGCCAACGAGGCCCCCACCCTGGGCATCTTCTCCACCGGGCCCGAGATCCGGAACCCGATCCAGAACCTGCTCACCGAGATCATCGGCACCATGGTGCTGTGCATGTTCATCCTGACCTCGGGCCTGACCCTCGGTGACGGCCTGTCCGGTCTCGGCATCCTGCTCACCGCGCTGACCGTGGTCGGCATCGGCCTGTCGCTCGGCGGCCCGACCGGCTACGCGATCAACCCGGCCCGCGACCTCGGCCCGCGCATCGTGCACTCGCTGCTGCCGATCCCGAACAAGGGCTCGTCCGACTGGAGTTACGCCTGGATCCCGGTCGCCGGACCGCTGATCGGCGGTCTGCTCTCCGGCCTGCTCTACAAGGGCCTGTTCTAACCCCTAAGCCCCGTTTACCTCCCCCACCTCAGAGCCGAGGATCACCACATGACCGCCACCGCCGTGAAAAGCAGCTACATCGCAGCGATCGACCAGGGCACCACCTCCAGCCGCTGCATCATCTTCGGCGCGGACGGCCGGATCGTCTCCGTCGACCAGCAGGAGCACCGGCAGATCTTCCCGCAGCCCGGCTACGTCGAGCACGACGCCACCGAGATCTGGACCCGGGTGCAGTCCGTGGTCCGCGGCGCGCTGGACAAGGCCGGCCTGACCAAGGACGACATCCGCGCGATCGGCATCACCAACCAGCGCGAGACCACCGTGCTGTGGGACAAGAACACCGGCGAGCCGGTGCACAACGCGCTGGTCTGGCAGGACACCCGCACCGAGGCGCTCTGCCGGGAGCTGGGCCGCAACGTGGGCCAGGACCGGTTCCGCCGCGAGACCGGCCTGCCGCTGGCCAGCTACTTCGCCGGCCCGAAGATCCGCTGGCTGCTGGACAACGTCGAGGGCCTGCGCGAGCGCGCCGAGGCCGGCGACATCCTGTTCGGCACCATGGACACCTGGGTCATCTGGAACCTGACCGGCGGCGTCAACGGCGGCAAGCACGTCACCGACGTGACCAACGCCAGCCGGACCATGCTGATGAACCTGCACACCCTGGCCTGGGACGAGTCGATCGCCACCTCGATGGACGTGCCGCTCTCGGTGCTCCCGGAGATCCGCTCCTCCGCCGAGGTCTACGGCCACGCGGTCGGCGACCTGGAGGGCGTGCCGGTCGCGGCGGCGCTCGGCGACCAGCAGGCGGCGCTGTTCGGCCAGACCTGCTTCGACGAGGGCGAGGCCAAGTCCACCTACGGCACCGGCACCTTCCTGCTGCTGAACACCGGTGAGAAGGTGGTCAACTCCTACCACGGCCTGCTCACCACGGTCGGCTACCGGATCGGCGAGCAGAAGCCGGTCTACGCCCTGGAGGGCTCGATCGCGGTCACCGGCTCGCTGGTGCAGTGGCTGCGCGACCAGCTCGGCATCATCTCGACCGCGGCCGAGATCGAGACCCTGGCCTCCACCGTGGAGGACAACGGCGGCGCCTACTTCGTGCCGGCCTTCTCCGGCCTGTTCGCCCCGTACTGGCGCTCCGACGCCCGCGGCGTGATCGCCGGCCTGACCCGGTACGTGACCAAGGGCCACCTGGCCCGCGCCGTGCTGGAGGCCACCGCCTGGCAGACCCGCGAGGTGGTCGACGCGATGCAGAAGGACTCCGGCGTCACGCTGACCGCGCTCAAGGTCGACGGTGGTATGACCTCCAACAACCTGCTGATGCAGAACATCGCCGACGTGCTGGACGCCCCGGTGGAGCGTCCGTTCGTGGCCGAGACCACCGCGCTGGGCGCCGCCTACGCGGCCGGCCTGGCGGTGGGCTTCTGGCCGGACCTGGACACCCTGCGGGCCAACTGGCACCGGGCCGCGGAGTGGACGCCGCGGATGGACGAGGCCACCCGGGAGCGCGAGTACAAGAAGTGGCTCAAGGCCGTGGAGCGCACCATGGGGTGGGTGGAGGAGGACCAGGAGAGCTGAGCCGTACGCCGGCCGGGGCACGCGCCCCGGCCGGCTGCTGGATTTCCCCCGGCCCGACCCGACGGGCCGAACGCACTTCGAGAGGAGACCCGGCGCCGCCCGCACCGCGGCCCGGAACACACCACATGGCTACCATCCCGACCCTGGGCGCCGAGCGCACCCCCGGCCGCACCGCTTCCCGCGCCGAGACCCGTGAGCTGCTCGGCAGGGCCACCTACGACCTGCTGGTGATCGGCGGCGGCATCCTGGGCACCGCCGTCGCCTGGACCGCCTCCCAGGCCGGCCTCAAGGTCGCCATGGTGGACGCGGGCGACTTCGCGGGCGCCACCTCCAGCGCCTCCTCCAAGCTGGTCCACGGCGGCCTGCGCTACCTGCAGACCGGCGCGGTCAAGCTGGTCGCCGAGAACCACAAGGAGCGCCGGGCGCTGGCCACCGACGTGGCGCCGCACCTGGTCAACCCGCTGACCTTCTTCGTGCCGGTCTACAAGGGCGGCCCGCACAGCGCCCCGAAGCTCGGCGCCGGTGTCTTCCTCTACTCCGCGCTCTCCGCCTTCCGCGACGGCATGGGCCGGGTCTCCACCGCCGCGCACGCCGCCCAGCAGGTGCCGGCGCTGCGCACCGAGGGCCTGCGCTCGGTCGCGGTCTACGGCGACCACCAGATGAACGACTCCCGGGTCGCGGTGATGACCGTGCGCGCCGCGGTGGACGCGGGCGCCGTGGTGCTCAACCACGCCGAGGTGACCGGGCTGCGGTTCTCCGGCAGCCGGGTGACCGGCGCCGAGCTGAAGGACCGTCTGGACGGCACCGAGTTCGGCGTCAACGCCCGCCTGGTGCTCAACGCCACCGGCCCGTGGGTGGACCACCTGCGCCGGATGGAGGACGCCGGCGCCGCGCCGTCGATCCGCCTCTCCAAGGGCGCCCACGTGGTGGTGAAGCGCCGCAGCCCGTGGCGGGCGGCGCTGACCATCCCGATCGACAAGTACCGGGTCTCCTTCGCCATCCCGTGGGAGGACCACGTGCTGCTCGGCACCACGGACGAGGAGTACACCGGCGACCCGCAGGACGTGCGCGCCACCGACGCCGACATCGACCAGATCCTCGGCGAGGCCGGCCACGCGATCCGCGACGAGCACCTGGACCGCGACCTGATCACCTACGCCTTCGCCGGCCTGCGGGTGCTGCCCGGCGGCCCGGGCGACACCGCCGCCGCCAAGCGCGAGACCGTGGTGACCGAGGGCCGCGGCGGCATGCTCTCGGTGGCCGGCGGCAAGTGGACCACCTACCGGCACATCGGGCGCACCGTGCTGGAGAAGCTGGCGCACGTGCGCGGCACCGGCATCGGCGAGGACATCTCCCCGATCCCGGCCACCGTGCCGCTGCCGGGCGTCGGCGCGCCGAACGCGGTGGCGCACCGCCTGCTGATCGACCGTGAGCCCGGCTCGCGGATGGAGCCGCTGGTGGCCAAGCACCTGGCCAGCCACTACGGCACCCTCTCCTTCGACATCGCCCGGCTGATCGCCGAGGACCCGGCGCTGGGCGCGCCGATCCACCCGGACGGCCCGGACGTCTGGGCGCAGGTCGCCTTCGCGGCGGACAACGAGTGGGCCTACACCGAGGACGACGTGCTGCGCCGCCGCACCACCATGACGGTGCGCGGCCTGGACACCCCGGAGATCCGCGCCGAGGTGGCCGCGTTCCTGGAGAAGCGCGGCTCGGCGAAGCCCGGCGGGACGGAGCGCTCCGCCGGCTGAGCGGCGCACGCCGCACGGAGGCTGACGCTGCGTAAACTGAGGGACGGTCACCCGCGCGCGGGTGGCCGTCCCCTTTTGCGTCGAGATCCGAGGAGACGTCCCCGACGTGACCAGGCCACCGCTCCCGCACGACTTCCAGCGTCCGGTCCCCGCCTTCACGGTGACCAGCACCGACGTCCCCGACGGCGGCACCCTGCCGGACGCCCAGGTGTACGCCGCGGGCAACACCTCGCCGCAGCTGAGCTGGTCCGGCTTCCCGGCCGACACCAGGAGCTTCGCGGTCACCTGCTTCGACCCGGACGCGCCCACCGGCAGCGGCTGGTGGCACTGGATCGTCTTCGACATCCCGGCCGACGTGACCGAGCTGCCCACCGGCGCGGGCACCGGCGCGTTCGCGGGCCTGCCGGCCGGCGCGGTCCAGGCGCGCAACGACTACGGCTCCAAGGACTTCGGCGGCGCCGCGCCGCCGCCCGGGCACGGCCCGCACCGCTACGTGTTCACCGTGCACGCGGTGCGCGAGGAGAAGCTCGGGCTTGACGCGGACACCTCGGCCGCCGCCATCGGCGGCACCCTGGGCTTCCTGGCCCTGGGCAGGGCGACCCTGGTCGCCGAGTACGAGAACGCGTAGCCCCGCACGGTGCGGTGGCGGGACCGACCTGCCACCGCACCCGGCGCCACCTGCCACAGTCCGACCGAGCCCAACCTCCAACAGCCGTGGCCTAGTTACGCTCGCCTCGTGCCAGCGCGGCCCGGCCCCGGCCGCGTCTTCCCGGGGACGATGGAGGCAGAGCGCAGATGACCGTGGACAGCGAGCCGAGAGACCTGCTCGCCCGAGCACACCCCTACCAGCAGTCGCTGGCCGCACTCTTCGCGGCCCAGGTGCGCCGCACCCCCGACCGGGCCGCGGTCGCGGGCCCCGACGGGACCTACAGCTACGCCGAACTCGCCGCGCTGGCCACCAGGTTCGCCCACGGTCTGCGGAGCCTGGGGCTCGCCCCCGGCGCGGTGCTCGGACTGAGCGGCAAGCGCGGCATCGACACCTGCGTGGCGATGGTCGGCACCCTGTACGCGGGTCTGAGCTACCTGCCACTGGACGGCAGGCTGCCCGCCGACCGGCTGGCCGGCATGCTCGCGGACAGCCGGGCGGCCGCGGTGGTCGCGCTGCCGGGCGGCGCCCCGCTGCCGGCGGACCTGGCCGAGCGGACCCGGCTGCTGGACCTGGACGAGGTCTTCGAAGCCGGACTCGCTCTGGGCGAGCGGCCGTTGGCGCTGCCGGACCCGTCGGAGGCGGCCCGCACGCCGGCCTACGTGATGTTCACCTCCGGCACCACCGGGCGCCCCAAGGGCGTGGCGCTGCCGCAGCGCGGGGTGGCCCGACTGGCCCTCGACAACGGCTTCCTGGCCTTCGGCCCCGAGGACCGGGTGCTGCACGCCGGTTCGCTCTCCTTCGACTTCTCGGTCCTGGAGATCTGGGGGGCGCTGCTGAACGGCGCCTGCCTGGTGCCGGTGGACTCCACCGTGGTCCTCTCGCCGCCCGCCCTGCAGGCCTTCCTGACCCGCCACCGGGTGACCATGGCGTTCCTGACCACCGGGATCTTCCACCAGCTGGCCCAGGAACGCCCGCAGCTCTTCGCCGGCCTGCGGGCGGTCGCCACCGGCGGCGAGGCGCTGCACCCGGACGCCGTCCGCCGGGTGCTCGAACTCGGCCGCCCGCAGCACCTGCTGAACGCCTACGGCCCCACCGAGACGACCTGCATGGCGACCTGCATGGAGCTCACCGAACTGCCCGCGGACGCCGCCTCGGTCCCCATCGGCCACCCGATCGCGGACACCCGCTGCTACGTGCTGGGGCCGGACGACCGTCCGGTGGCGCTCGGCGAGGAGGGTGAACTCTGGGTCGCGGGCGGCGGATTGGCCCACGGCTACGTCAACGCACCGGAGCAGACGGCCGAGCGCTTCCGCACGCTGCCGCTCGGCCCCGGCGGTGCGCCCGAACGGGTCTACCGCACCGGTGACTTCGTCGCCCGGGGCCCGGACGGCCGACTGCAGTTCCGCGGCCGCCGGGACGACCAGGTGAAGGTGCGCGGCTTCCGGATCGAGCTCGGCGAGATCCGGCTGGCGCTGGTCGCCCACCCGGGGGTCACGGACGCCGCCGTGCTGCCCCGCGAGGACGGGGTGAGCCGCTACCTGACCGCCTACGCCGCCACCGGCGGGCGGCCGGGCCCGGCCCCCACCGGCCAGGAGCTGCTGGCCCACCTGCGCGAGCAGTTGCCCGCCTTCATGGTCCCCGCCACCGTGACGGTGCTGGAGCGGTTGCCGCTGACCGCCGCCGGAAAGCTGGACCGGGCCGCCCTGGCGCCGCCGCAGGCACCGGCGGCCACCGCCGGGCCGACCACCGCCGACCCGGCCACCGACGGCTCCGCCGCCGCCCGGGTGGCCGCCGCCTGGGCCGAGCTGCTGCCGGTCGGTGCGGAGGAGGAGGACTTCTTCGCCGCCGGCGGCAACTCGCTGCTCGCCGTGCAGCTGGTGGCCCGGGTGCAGCAGGCGCTGGAGCTGGACGACGAGGCCAACTTCGAGCTGGTCACCCGGCTGCTGGACGAGCCGACCCGGTCCGCCTTCACCGGCGCCGTCGAGCGGGCCCTGGCGGCCGGCCCCGGCACCGCCCGGACCGACCGCTGGCGCCCGGACGTGCCGTGGCCGGTGCCGACCCCCGGCACCGCCGAGCCCCGGCCGAACTGGCGGGCCCCGGCGCAGGTGCTGCTGACCGGCGCCACCGGGTACCTGGGCGCCTGGCTGCTGCGCGAGCTGCTGGCCCGCACCGATGCCCGGGTGCACACCCTGGTCCGGGCCCGCGACCTGGACCACGCCCGCGAGCGGCTGGCCGCCGCGCAGGCCCGCTACGGCAGCGCCGCCGAGCTGCCGGCGGACCGGGTGCACCCGGTGCTGGGCGACCTGGCCCGGCCCCGCCTGGGCCTGTCCGACCAGGACTGGGCCGAGCTGGCCGCCACCGCCGACGTGGTCCACCACTGCGGCGCCGAGGTCAACTTCCTCTACCCGTACGAGAAGCTGCGGGCCGCCAACGTGCACGGCACCCAGGAGGTGCTGCGACTGGCGGCCGGGCGCTCGGTGCCGGTGCACTACGTGTCGACCCTGGCCGTGGTGCACGGCATGGGGGCGGCCGGGGTGCGCCGGGTGACCGAGGACACCCCGCTGGACCACGTCGAGCTGCTCGGCATGGGGTACCCGGAGAGCAAGTGGGTGGCCGAGGAGGTGGTCCGGCTCGCCGGACGGGCGGGCCTGCCGGTCGCGGTGCACCGCCCGCACGAGATCTCCGGGGACACCGTCCACCACGTCTGGAACAGCGGTGCGGCCGTCTGCGAGCTGTTCCGGGTGATCGCCGAGCTGGAGCTGGCGCCCGAGCTGGACTTCGAGCTCAACCTGGTGCCGATCGACTTCGTGGCCGGCGCGATCGTCGAGCTGGGCCTGCGCGTGCCGGCCGAGGGACAGACCTACCACCTGGCCAATCCCCGGGCGGCACTGCTCGGCGAGGTGGTCGACCGGCTGCGGGCGCACGGCCACCGGATCACCACGGTGCCGTTCGAGGAGTGGACCGCGGCGGTCGCCGAGCACGTCGCGGACCGCCCCGACCACCCGTTCGCCCCGGTGCTGCCGTCCTTCACCCGGCCCGGCCCGGGCGGCTTCGCCCCGATGGACCTGTTCCGAGCGTCCGTCAGCCCGGAGCTCGACCGCTCCCGGCTGGTGGCCGGCCTGGCCGGCAGCGGGATCGACTGCCCGCCGGCCGACCACCGGCTGCTGGACGGCTACATCCGGTACTTCCACGCCAGCGGGTTCGTACCGCAGCCCGCGCTCACCGCCGGAGGCTTCGATGACTGAGCTGCTGACCGCCGTTCCCGACCTGTCCGACCCGCGCTCCTTCCATCCCGCGCCGCCGCACGCCGCACTCGCCGAGCTGCGCGCCCGCGACGGACTGCACCACCAGGACCGCGAGGGCGCGCCCGGCTTCTGGTCGGTCACCCGCTACCGGGACCTGGACGCCGTCTTCCGCGACGCCACCGGATTCAGCTGCGAGTCCGGCATGACCCTGGACTCGGCGCTGGGCAGCCGCGACCCGGCGGCCGGCCTGATGGTGGAGATCTCCGACCCGCCCTCGCACACCCGGCTGCGCCGGCTGCTCAGCGGCGGACTGAACAAGTCGATCGCCCGGGCCATGACCGAGCAGCTGCGCGACCGGATCACCGAGCACGTCGCGCGGGCGGTCCGGGCCGGCGAGTGCGAGATCGTCTCGGCGGTCAGCGCGGCGGTGCCCGCGGCCGCCACCGGCCTGCTGCTCGGTCTGCCGGAGGGCGAGTGGGCCAAGCTGGCCGACCGGGCCGGCCGGGCGATCAGCGGCTCGCTGCCGGCCGACGACCCGCGGGCCGGCGACCTGACCGCCCGCCGGGCCGCCACGGCCACCGCCAACGGGCAGCTGCTGATGCACCTGGCCGGCCTGCTGGACCACGCCGAACTGGCCCCGGACGGCCTGATCCGCCGGCTGCTCGACGCCGAGGTCGACGGCGACCGGCTGAGCCGCGAGGAGGTGCTGGTCAACTGCCTCAACCTGGCGGTGGCCGGCAACGAGACCACCAAGAACGCCGTCACCGGCGGCCTGGTCGCCTTCGCCGAGCACCCCGAGCAGTGGGAGCTGCTGCGCCGCCGCCCGGAGCTGCTGGACTCGGCGGTGGAGGAGGTGCTGCGCTGGGTGACCCCGACCCAGCACTTCGTGCGCACCGTGCTGCAGCCGCGGGTGGTCGGCGGCACCGCCCTGGAGCCGGGCGAGCTGCTCTGCCTGTGGATCACCTCGGCCAACCGGGACGAGCAGGTCTTCACCGACCCGCAGGAGTTCCGGATCGACCGCAGCCCCAACCCGCACTACACCTTCACCAGCGGCAAGCACTTCTGCCTCGGCGCCCCGCTGGCCCGGCTGGAGCTGCGGCTGGTCTTCGCGGCGCTGCTGAACCGGGTGGCCCGGATCGAGCTGCTCGGCCCGGCGGAGCGCCGGGCCACCACGCTGATCAACTGCTACGTGAGCCAGCGGGTGGCCCTGCACACCGTCTGAGCAGGGGCTCATGACGGTACGTCAGGCCGGTGCCGGGTCGCGGTGCGGATGCAGCGCGGCCCGGCCGGCCGGCGACCGGAGCCGCCCGGCCAGCCGGGCGGGCAGCACCGCGGTGAGCAGGTAGCCGTGGCCGCCGACCCCCTCGACCAGCCAGGAGACCCAGGGCAGCGGCAGGTTGCCGGCCGGGCCGAAGAACTCCGGGTGCTGCCCCTGGAAGGTCAGCCCGTGCACCCCGCTGCGGCACCAGCTGGAGAGCGTGAAGGTGCGCCGGGCCGGGTCGAAGCCGAGCGGCACGCAGTCGGCCAGCCGCTCGGGCCCGGCCCCGGCCAGGAAGTCGAGGCTGGACCGCAGGCTCAGCTGGCTGCGGGTGAAGTCGGCCACCGCCGCCCGCAGCTCGCCGGCCAGCTCGGCCGGCGACTGGCCGGCGGGGCTGTCCAGGCAGATCTCGCCGAGCAGGTTGCCGAGCAGCAGCGGCGGCAGGCCGAGGAACCGGCGCAGGTTGACCGGCACCACCAGCCGCTGCGCGTCCTGGTGCCCGTCCAGCGCGCGGACCGTGCTGAGCACCTGTGCGCAGATCGCGTCGTTGGCCGAGATCCCGGGGCCGAAGGCGGCCCGCATCCGGTCCACCTCGTCCTCGGTGAAGTGCAGTTGCACGGTGCGGTTGGCCAGCGGGGCCTGGGCCACCTCGCGGGCCAGCAGCGCGGCCTCGGCCGGGCCGGGCAGCCGGAAGCCGGGGCGGCCGCTGTCCCGGGCGGGCAGCACCGACTCCAGCAGCGCCGTCCGGTCCGTCACCAGCGGCTCCGGGTCGGCGGCCCCGGTGCCCTCCAGCTCGGCGGACCAGGCGCGCAGCAGCACGGTGAAGCTGGCGATGTCGCCGACCGCGTGGTGCCAGGAGCAGCCGAGCACGCTGCCGCCGTCGGCCAGCCGGGTCAGCCGGACGCTGAGCAGCGGCAGGTCCTCGGTGCGCGCGGCGGCGGCCGGCAGCGGGTCGGTGTAGCCGCCGCCCCCGCGCGGCAGCCGGGGCAGCACCTCGGCCCGGGTGTCCGGCGACTCGGCGGTGCCGAACGGCACCCCGGCGTCGGAGCAGACCAGCTCCAGGCCGCCGGGCACGGTGCGCAGCCGGCCGCCGAACAGCGGCACCCGCTCCAGCGCCCGGGCCAGCGCGGTGGCCAGCGGCTCGGGGTCGAGCGCGCGGGGGAAGCAGAGGACCACGGAGACCGCGAGGTCGGCGAGCATCAGGTCCGGCAGCGCCAGACGCACGATCGTCCCGTCCGCGCGGCCCGCCTTGACGGTGCGGGTGAGGTCGGCCACGGGACGGGACGATAGTGGGTGGAGCGGCTCCTGGGCCAGGGATTGGTCTGGTCCAGTTGCGGGAGCCGACGGGCCGTCAGTGCGGGTGCGGGGCGGGCTCCAGCAGCAGGACCGGGATCAGCCGCTCGGTCTTCTGCTGGTAGGCGGCGTAGTCGGGGAAGGTCTCGACCGCCCGGGCCCACCACTCCTCGCGCTCGGCGCCGGACAGCTCACGGGCCACCATGTCCTGCTTGTGCGGCCCGTCCTGGAGCTCGACCCGGGGATCGGCGACCAGGTTGTGGTACCAGACCGGGTGCTTGGGCGCCCCGCCCTGCGAGGCCACGGCGAGGTAGCGGCCCGCGTGCTCGACCCGCATCAGCGGGGTCTTGCGCAGCTTGCCGGACCTGGCCCCCACGCTGGTCAGCAGGATCACCGGCAGCGTGTCGCGGATGGTGGTCCCCTTCGTGCCGCCGGAGGACTCGTACAACTCCACCTGCTCGCGGACCCAGTTGGTCGGGCTGGGCTGGTACTCGCCGGTCAGGGGCATGCTGGCGCTCCTCGGTGCTCGGGGTGTGACGTGCGTCCCGTCCATCATCCACCGGCGACCTGACGAATCGTCACAGGACCAGGCTGAGCGGCAGGATCAGGGCGATCGCGACCACCGAGATGACGGTCTCCATCACCGACCAGGACTTGACGGTCTGCCCCACGTCCATCCCGAAGTACTCCTTCACCAGCCAGAAGCCCGCGTCGTTGACGTGCGAGAAGAAGAGCGAGCCGGACCCGACCGCGAGCACCAGCAGCGCCGCGTGGGTGCCGGACATGCCGGCCGCCAGCGGGGCGACGATGCCGGCGGCCGTGATGGTGGCGACCGTGGCCGAGCCGGTGGCCAGCCGGATCAGCACCGCGATCAGCCAGCCGAGCAGCAGGGCGGGGATGTGCAGTTCGCCGGCCCAGTGGCTGACCGCGTCGCCGACGCCCACGTCCACCAGGGTCTGCTTGAAGCCGCCGCCGGCGCCGACGATGAAGACGATGCCGGCGACCGGGCCGAGCGAGCGGGCCACCGTGTCGGAGATCCGGCCCCGGTCGAAGCCGGCCGCGCGGCCCAGTGTGACCATGCCCAGCAGCACCGCGGCGAGCAGCGCGACCAGCGGCGAGCCGATGAAGTCGAGCACCCGCTGGACCGGGTCGGCCGGGTCGTCGACCACCACGTCCGCCAGCGCCTTGCCGAGCATCAGCACCACCGGCAGCAGGATGGTGGCCAGCACCGCGCCGAACGCGGGGGCCCGCCCGGGGCGCTCCCCGGCGTCCCCGGCGGTGCCGGTGTCACCGGCGAGCCCGGGCAGCGGCAGCGGGCCGACCCAGCGCTCGGCGACGCGGGCGAACAGCGGCCCGGCCACCACCAGGGTGGGGACCGCGACCAGCAGGCCGAGCGCGAGCGTGGTGCCCAGGTCCGCCTTGAGCGCGTCCACCGCGACCAGCGGGCCCGGGTGCGGGGGTACCAGGCCGTGCAGCACCGACAGCCCGGCCAGCGCGGGTATGCCCACCCGCAGCACCGGGACGTTGCCGCGCCGGGCGACCACCAGCACGATCGGGATCAGCAGCACCACGCCGACCTCGAAGAAGAGCGGCAGCCCGAGCAGCGCCGCGATCAGCGCCATCGCCCAGGGCAGCGAGCGCGGGGTCGCCCGGGCGAGCACGGTGTCGGCGATCGTGTTCGCCCCGCCGGAGTCGGCCAGCAGCTTGCCGAGCATCGCGCCGAGCCCGATCAGCAGTCCGACACTGGCCACGGTCGCCCCGAAGCCGCTGACGAAGCTGCTGGTGAGCTTGTCGAACGGGGCGCCGGCCACCGCGGCGAGCAGGCCCGAGCCGAGGGTCAGGGCCAGGAACGGGTGCAGCTTCAGCTTGCTGATCAGCAGCACGACGGCACCGATGCCGAGCAGCACCGCGACCAGCAGGCGGCCGTCGCTGTGGGTGTGCGGCAGCGCCGGTGGGGCGGCGGCCAGCAGCAGGGAGGGGTTCACGCGAGGTCTCCATTGACGGGCCGCAGCAGCGCCGCGGCCATCTCGACGAGTTCGTGGGGGGTGCGGACCTCTCCGTCCGGCTCCGGGCCGACGTCCAGCACGGCGCCGCGCTCGTCCGACTGCAGCGGTTCGAGCACGGCGTACTGGGAGTCGAGCAGCGAGGCCGGCATGAAGTGGCCGGTGCGCGCGGCCAGCCGCTGGGCGATCAGCCGTCGGCCGCCGTCCAGGTGCAGGAAGTACGCGTCGGGGCAGCCGGCGCGCAGGGTGTCGCGGTAGCGCCGCTTGAGCGCGGAGCAGGTGACCACTCCGCCGGTGCCGGCCGCGCCGCGCTCGTGCAGCCAGGCCGCCAGCGCGCGCAGCCAGGGCTCGCGGTCGGCGTCGTCCAGCGGGATGCCGGCCGCCATCTTGGCGATGTTGGCCGCGGGGTGGAAGTCGTCCGCCTCGGCACAGGGGAGGCCGAGGCGCTCGGCGAGTTGCTGCGCGACGGTGGTCTTGCCGACCCCCGCGACTCCCATCACCACGATCAGCTGGTTCTCGGCGTTGAGACCCATTGCTCTGCTCCTTGCCCTGGCTGCGGTGACGTCACTATCGCGCCAAAGGTATGACTTATTCAAGGGGGCGACATCGAATCGTCATACTTATCACTCCGGCAGGTGGCCGCGACCTAAGCTGGCGGGATGGAGATCCAGGGGCTGCCGGGGAAACTGCTCGCCGAGTTGGGGCCGGCCATCGCCGGCGGCGAGCTCGCCGAGGGGGCGGTGCTGCGGATCGAGGAGCTGGAGGCGCGCTTCGGGGTCTCCCGCACGGTGGTGCGCGAGGCGGTGCGGGTGCTGGAGTCGATGCGCCTGGTGGCCTCCCGGCGCCGGGTCGGGATCACCGTGCAGCCCAAGCGGGACTGGGACGTCTTCGATCCGCTGGTGATCCGCTGGCGGCTGGCCGGCGCCGACCGGGCCGCCCAGCTGCGCTCGCTCGGCTCGCTGCGGGTCGCGGTGGAGCCGGCCGCCGCGGCGCTGGCCGCGCTCCACGCCGACCCGGAGCAGTGCCGCGAGCTGAGCCGACTGGCCGCGGACCTCACGGTGACCGGGCGGGCCGGCGACCTGACCGCCTTCCTGCAGCACGACATCGACTTCCACGCCACGGTGCTGCGCGCCTCGGGCAACGAGATGTTCGCCCACCTGGGCGACACCGTCGGCGCGGTGCTCACCGGGCGCACCGAGCACGACCTGATGCCGCACCGCCCGCGCGAGTACGCCGTCCGGCTGCACCGCGAGGTGGCCGACGCGATCTGCGCCGGCCACGCCGAGCAGGCCGAGCGGGCGATGCGCACGATCGTCACCGGCGCGCTGGAGGAGCTCGCGGCCGAACTCGGCTGACCCCGTTTGCGCCCGGCGCCCGCGGGCAGGTGCTCCACCGGAGTGCGGCGGGTGAGGGGGCGGGCGATGGCGGCGGCCGGGCGGCGGCGGATGCCGGACGAGGTGCGCGCGGCGGCGGTGCGCACGGTGATATTCCTGGCCGTCACCCTGGTCGCCCTGATCTTCTCCTCGCTGGCCTCGCTCGCGCACGCGCGCAAGGCGATGACCAGTGGGCTGATGATCACCGGCATCGGGGTGTTCGCGGTGGTCTGGGGGCTGCTGGAGATCGTGATCTCGCGTCAGATCGCGGCCCAGCGCCGACGCGGACCGGGCAGCGACTCGCCGCTCGCGGGCAGCCGACCGCCCCGGTACTGACCCGCGGTCAGCACCGGGGCGCGGACGGCCGCGGCGGCCCGGTCAGTGCTGCACGGCCCGCAGGTACTGGCCCGGCCAGCGGGACTCGACCCCCAGCTCGCGCGCCGCGTAGTGCGCCCAGTACGGGGTGCGGAGCAGCTCGCGCCCGAGCAGGACCACGTCCGCGCGCCCCTCGGTGAGGATCTGCTCCGCCTGCCGGGCCTCGGTGATCAGGCCGACCGCGCCGACCGGCAGGTCGGTGGCCTCGCGCACGGCGGCGGCGAACGGCACCTGGAAGCCCGGCGCCACCGGGATCCGCGCGTCGGCGACCAGGCCGCCGGTGGAGACGTCCAGCAGGTCCACACCGGCCGCGCGCAGCTCCTTGGCCAGCCGCACGGTGTCCTCGCCGGTCCAGCCGTCGCGCCGGTCGTCGGCGTCCTCGGACAGCCAGTCGGTGGCCGAGGTCCGGAAGAAGACCGGCAGCTCGGCCGGCCACACCTCGCGCACCGCGGCCACGACCTCCAGCGCGAACCGGATCCGGTTCTCGAAGGAGCCGCCGTACTCGTCGGTGCGGTGGTTGGAGGCCGGGGAGAGGAAGGAGTGGATCAGGTAGCCGTGCGCTCCGTGCACCTCCACCGCCTGGAAGCCGGCCGCCAGCGCCCGCCCGGCCGCCGCGCGGAAGTCGGCGACGACGGCGCGGATCTGCGCGGTGCTCAGCGCGTCCGGCTCGGGGTGGTCGCCGAAGGCCTGGGTGGTGGGGCCGACGGTGCGCCAGCCGCCCTCGGGTGCCGGCAGCGCGGCGCCGCCCTGCAGCGGCGTGCGGGTGGAGGCCTTGCGGCCGGCGTGCGCCAACTGGATCGCGGCCACCGCGCCGTGGTCGCGGATCGCGCGCACCACCCGGGCCAGCGCGTGCTGCTGCTCCTCGTTCCACAGGCCCAGGTCGGCCGGGCTGATCCGGCCCTCCGGCGACACGGCGGTGGCCTCGGTGATCACCAGACCGGTGCCGCCGGCCGCCCGGGCGGCCAGGTGGGTGAGGTGGAAGTCGGTCGCCACCCCGGTCCCGGGACCTTCGGTGGCGGCCGAGTACATGCACATCGGGGCCATCCAGATCCGGTTGGGGACGGTGAGGCCGCGCAGGGTGATCGGCTCGAACAGGACGGACACGGGTACTCCCTCAGGCCGGGACGGACTGGTACGAGAAGCATCGTAGTACGAGAAGTGACGAACTACGAAGGGCGTCGTACCATGGCTCGCGTGACCGATACCGAGACCGAGGGGGCCCTGCTGCCGGAGCCGGCACCGGGCGAGATCCAGCTGGTGGCGGTGCTCAGCGCGCTGGCCGATCCGATCCGGCTGCGCATCGTGCGGGAGCTGGCGGACGCCGCGGGGCCGCTCTCCTGCACCGCCCTGGAGCTGCCGGTCAGCAAGTCCACCTGCACCCACCACTTCCGGGTGCTGCGCGAGTCGGGAGTGATCCGCCAGCAGCGGGTCGGGACCGCGCGGATGAGTTCGCTGCGCACCGCCGAGTTGGGCGAGCGGTTCCCCGGACTGCTGGCGAGCGTGCTGTCCGCCGCTGCCGACGGTGCGTCAGGCTGACGCACCGTCACCCGGGCCCGTAGGCCCGCCCGGTCGACTCGCCCACGATGGAGTGAGGAACTTGGGCGTGGTGGCCCAACCGGTGGTACCCAAGTGCGCGTGATCTCCCTGCGCATCCGCGCGGCGCTCTACGCCGTCGCCCTCGCTCTGCTGACCGTCCCCACGCCCGCCCAGGCCGCCCCGGCCGTCTCCGACTCCGCCCTCACGCTGACCGTGACGGACGACGGCAGCGGCACCGTCCTGAGCAGCACCGACCTGCTCTGCCATCCCGCCGGCGGCAGCCACCCGCAGGCGGCGGCCGCCTGCGCCGCCCTCGATCCGGCCGGTGGCGACCTCGACCACCTGACCGGGCGCACCGGGGTCATGTGCAACCAGCTCTTCCAGCCGGTGACCGCCGGTGCGGAGGGCCTGTGGCAGGGCACCCGGCTGCACTGGCAGCGCACCTTCAGCAACCTGTGCGGGCTGCACACCAGGACCGACCCGGTGTTCCGGAGCTGATCGGGCCGCTCAGCCGGCCACCGACAGCGCGGCCGCGAGCCGGGTCAGGCAGTCCCGCCAACCCCGCTCGTGGTCCGCGACGGCCGCCTCGTCGGCCAGCCCCGCGTGGCGCACGGTCACCCTGGTCCCGGCGCCGCGCGGCTCCAGCTCCACCGCGACGGTGGACCCGGCCGCCTCCCCCGCCCAGCGCCAGTCGAGCTCCAGCCGCCGCCCCGGGTCGACCGCGAGCACCCGGCCGCCGACGGCGATCCCCTCCCCCGCGATCTCGAAGGCAGGGCCGGCCAGCCGCACCACGGGTGCCAGCCGGGGCGGCCAGAACCAGCCGGCCAGCCGGTCCGGATCGGTGATCGCCGCCCAGACGGCGCCCGGCGCCCCGGGCAGGTCGATCGAAACAGTGGCCGGCCGAGTCATCGGATCCCCCTTCGACGGTTCGCTCCCCCAGGCGTACCACGGGCCACCGACAGCCCCGGACGGCGCAGCCCCGGCGGCGCCCCCACCGACACGCCCGTAGGGTGTGGTCTGGATCACATCCGAAAATCCGATCTGACGGACCGTCAATTCGACTGACGGTTCGTCACGGCTCGTCCGGTGCAGCCGAGTTGCTAGCTGATGGATCGTCAGTTCTGGCTTTTTGAAGCCAAGTTGGCCCTCCACTGGCCCTCGTGGTCGGCGCGGCGATCGGACTATCATCGATCGGGTTGTTGTGCTCCGGGTCGGAGCAGGGCACCCGGCTAGGCGGTTTCCGCAGGTCAGCGGGGTCCTGGTGCGGCCCGGGCAAGGGCCTAGGGGACGAGGACCGCATGGCTGTCATGACGCAGATCAGCACTGGCGACGACCGGCAGGAGCCGGCCGTCGGGCTCGCGCTGTTCGGCGGGCAGGCCGCACCCGAGCCGCGCACCCTGGTGGACGTGCTGGCCGCCACCGCTGCCGCGCACCCGCACGAGCCGGCCCTGGACGACGGTGCGCAGCGGCTCAGCTACCGTGCGCTGACCACCGAGGTGACCGCGCTGCGCCACCGCCTGGCCGCCGCCGGGGTGGGCCGCGGCGACCGGGTGGGCATCCGGGTCCCGTCCGGCAGCAACGACCTGTACGTGGCGATCCTGGCCGTGCTCGCGGTGGGCGCCGCCTACGTCCCGGTCGACTTCGAGGACCCGCAGGAGCGGGCCGACCTGGTCTTCGGCGAGGCCGCGGTGACCGCCGTGCTCGGCGCCGGGCGCGAGCTGACCGTGCACCGCGCCGGGAGCGGCCGGGCCGGCGGCCCCACCCCGGAGGACGACGCCTGGATCATCTTCACCTCCGGCTCCACCGGCAGGCCCAAGGGCGTGGCCGTCACCCACCGCAACGCCGCGGCCTTCGTCGACGCCGAGGCGCAGCTCTTCCTGCAGGAGGAGCCGATCGGCCCGGGCGACCGGGTGATGGCCGGGCTCTCGGTCGCCTTCGACGCCTCCTGCGAGGAGATGTGGCTGGCCTGGCGGCACGGCGCCTGCCTGGTCCCGGTCCCCCGCTCGCAGGTCCGCGGCGGCGCGGACCTGGGCCCGTGGCTGGCCGAGCAGGAGATCACCGTGGTCTCCACCGTGCCCACGCTGGCCGCCCTGTGGCCCGCCGAGTCGCTGGGCGACGTGCGGCTGCTGATCTTCGGCGGCGAGGCCTGTCCGCCCGAGCTGGTGGAGCGCCTGGTCACCGAGGGCCGCGAGGTGTGGAACACCTACGGGCCGACCGAGGCCACCGTGGTCGCCTGCGCCGCGCTGCTGGACGGCACCGGCCCGGTGCGGATCGGCCTGCCGCTGACCGGCTGGGAGCTCGCCGTGGTCGACGAGGAGGGCCGGCCGGTGCCGATGGGCGGCAGCGGCCAGCTGGTGATCGGCGGCGCGGGCCTGGCCCGCTACCTGGACCCCGAGAAGGACGCCGAGAAGTACGCCCCGCTCCCCTCGCTCGGCTGGGACCGCGCCTACCGCAGCGGCGACCTGGTGAAGGCCGAGCCCGAGGGCCTGCTCTTCCTGGGCCGGGCCGACGAGCAGATCAAGCTCGGCGGGCGCCGGATCGAGCTCGGCGAGGTGGACGCGGCGCTGCAGGCGCTGCCCGGCGTGCAGGGCGCGGCCGCGGCCGTGCGGACCGCGCGCGGCGGCAACCAGCTGCTGGTCGGGTACCTGGTGGTCCAGGACGACTTCGACCGCGACGCCGCGGTGGCCCGGCTCCGCGCCGAGCTGCCCGCCGCGCTGGTGCCGCTGCTGGCGCCGGTGCCCGACCTGCCCACCCGCACCTCCGGCAAGGTGGACCGCAACGCACTGCCCTGGCCGCTGGAGCTGCCGGAGACCGCCGGCTCCGGTGCCGCCGAGCAGCTGTACGGCACCGAGGCCTGGCTGGCCGAGCAGTGGCACGAGATCCTCGGCGTGCCGGTGACCGGCGCCCGGGACGACTTCTTCGCGATCGGCGGCTCCAGCCTGGCGGCCGCCCGGCTGACCACGCTGCTGCGCACCCGCTACCCCTCGGTCGCGGTGGTGGACATCTACCAGCAGCCGGTGCTGCGCAAGCTCGCCCGGCACCTGGAGCGCTCCGCCCAGGCCCGGGGCGACCGGCGGACCGTCGCCCCCACCCCGCGGCGCGCCCAGCTGGTCCAGCTGCTCGCGCTGCTGCCGCTGTTCACCCTGACCGGCCTGCGCTGGTGCGTGCCGCTGCTGGCCCTCGGCAACCTGCTGCACCACCTCGGGGCCTACCCCTGGGCGCCGACCGCCTCCTGGTGGCTGCTGGTGCCGGCCGCGCTGCTGCTCTTCAGTCCGCCCGGCCAGGTGGCGATCGCGGCCGGCGGCGCCCGGCTGCTGCTGCGCGGGCTCACGCCCGGCAGCCACCCGCGCGGCGGCTCGGTGCACCTGCGGCTCTGGGCGGCCGAGCGGCTGGCCGAGGCCAGCGGGGCGACCGAGCTCTCCGGCAACTGGCTGATCCGCTACGGGCGGGCGCTGGGCTGCCGGATCGGCGAGGAGGTGGACCTGCACGCGCTGCCGCCGGTCACCGGCCTGCTCCGGCTGGGCCGCGGCTGCGCGATCGAGGCCGAGGTGGACCTGTCCGGTTACTGGCTGGACGGCGACCGGCTGGAGGTCGGCACCGTGCGGGTCGGCTCCGGCGCCGTGGTCGGCACCCGCAGCACCCTGCTGCCCGGCGCCCGGGTGGGCAAGCGGGCCGAGATCGCGCCGGGCTCCTCGGTCGCCGGGCAGGTGCCGACCGGCCAGCGCTGGGGCGGCGCGCCCGCCGCCAAGCTGGGCCGGGCCGAGCGCGGCTGGCCCAAGCAGCGCCCGCCGCGCCGGGCCGGCTGGGCGGCCGTGTACGGCCTGACCGGGGTGGCGCTCGAACTGCTGCCGGTGCTGGCCCTGCTGCCGGCCCTCGGCGTGGCCGCGCTCTTCGTGCACCCGGGCGACGGGCTGGGCGCGGCGCTGCGCGGCGCGCTGCTCGCGGTGGTGCCCGGCGCGCTCGCCTTCGGGCTGACCTACGCCGGCCTGCTGGTGGCCGCGGTGCGGCTGCTGAGCACCGGCCTGCGCACCGGCTACCACCCGCTGCACGGCCGGGTCGGCTGGCAGGCCTGGACGGTCAGCCAGCTGATGGACCTGGCCCGGGAGCGGCTCTTCCCGCTCTACGCGGGCCTGGTCACGCCGTTCTGGCTGCGGCTGCTGGGCATGAAGGTGGGCCGGCGCGCCGAGGTCTCCACGGTGCTGGCCCTGCCCAGTCTGACCACGGTGGGCGACGGCGCGTTCCTCGCCGACGACACCCTGATCGCCCCCTACGAGCTGGGCGGCGGCTGGCTGCGGATCGGGCGGGCGGAGATCGGGCGCCGGGCCTTCCTGGGCAACTCCGGGATGACCGCGCCCGGGCGCGCGGTGCCGGACCGCGGCCTGGTCGGGGTGCTCTCGGCCACGCCGAAGAAGGCCAAGAAGGGCAGCTCCTACCTGGGCCTGCCGCCGGTGAAGCTGCCCCGCGCGGCCGAGGCCGCCGACCTGAGCCTGACCTACGAGCCGCCGACCCGGCTGCTCTGGGCCCGCGGGCTGGTGGAGCTGGCCCGGCTGGTGCCGGTGCTCTGCTCGGTGGCGCTGACCGTGCTGACCGTGGCCGCGCTCGCCGCGCTCGGCTCGCCGCTGACCATGGCGCTGCTGTCCGGCGTGGTGCTGCTGGCGGCCGGACTGCTGGGCTGCGCGGTCTCCGCGGCGGCCAAGTGGCTGCTGGTCGGCCGGTTCCGGGCGGTGGAGCACCCGCTCTGGTCCTCGTTCGTCTGGCGCAACGAGCTGGCCGACACCTTCACCGAGGTGCTGGCGGTGCCGTGGCTGGTCGGCCGGGTGCCGGGCACCGCGCTGCTGGTGCTCTGGCTGCGCGCGCTGGGGGCCCGGATCGGGCGCGGGGTCTGGTGCGAGAGCTACTGGCTGCCCGAGGCCGACCTGGTCACGCTGGGCGACGGGGTCACCATCAACCGCGGCTGCGTGCTGCAGACCCACCTCTTCCACGACCGGATCATGCGCATGGATACTGTGGACCTCCGTGAGGGGGCCACTCTGGGCCCGGGCGGGATCGTGCTGCCGGGCAGCACCGTGGGGGCGCGCAGCACGCTGGGGCCGGCCTCGCTGGTGATGCGCGCGGAGTCGGTCCCCTCCGACACCCGGTGGCTGGGCAACCCCATCGAGGCGTGGCAGGCGTGATCCAAGGAGTGGACCAACCGGTGAGCAAGCAGGTCGACCCGTACTTTCCCGACCACGGCGATCCGCGCTACCGGGTCCACCGCTACGAGCTCACCCTGGACTACCGTCCCGGCCCCAACCGGCTCGCCGGCACCGCCCGGCTGAGCGCGCTGGCCGGCCCCGAGCCGCTGCGCGAGTTCGCGCTCGACCTGGTCGAGTTCCGGATCGGCCGGGTCCTGGTGCAAGGCAAGGCGGCGCACTACACCCACCGCGGCGGCAAGCTGCGGGTCAAGCCGGCCAAGCCGCTGACGGCCGGTGCCGCGTTCACCGTGGAGGTGCACTACAGCGGCAACCCGCGCCCGGTGCGCAGCCAGTGGGGCGGCCTGGGCTGGGAGGAGCTGACGGACGGTGCCCTGGTGGCCAGTCAGCCGGTCGGCGCCCCGTCCTGGTTCCCGTGCAACGACCGGCCCGCCGACAAGGCGTCCTACCTGGTCTCGCTGACCACCGCCTCGCCCTACCAGGTGGTGACGGGCGGCCGGCTGCTCACCCGGACCACCCGGGCCTCCAGCACCACCTGGGTCTACGAGCAGGCCGCGCCCACCCCCAGCTACCTGGTCGGGGTGGCCATCGCGCCGCTGGAGCGGGTGCTGCTGGTGGACGCCGAGCCGGGCGGGGTGCCGCAGACCGGCTACGTGCCGGCCGAGCTGGTGCCCCGCTTCGCCGGCGACTTCGGCCGCCAGCCGCAGATGATGCGGCTCTTCGAGGAGCTCTTCGGCGCCTACCCGTTCGGCGAGTACGCGGTCGTGGTGGCCGACGAGGAGCTGGACGTGCCGGTGGAGGCCCAGGGCATGGCGGTCTTCGGCAGCAACCACGTGGACGGGGTGCGCGGCTCCGAGCGGCTGGTCGCGCACGAGCTGGCCCACCAGTGGTTCGGCAACAGCGTCACGATCGCCGACTGGCGCCACATCTGGCTGAACGAGGGCTTCGCCAAGTTCGCCGAGTGGCTCTGGTCCGAGCGCTCCGGCGGCCGCTCGATCGCCGCCCACGCCGCCGACGCCCACCGCAAGCTGGCCCTGCTCCCCCAGGACCTCAAGCTCGCCGACCCGGGCCGCAAGCAGATGTTCGACGACCGCCTCTACGACCGGGGCGGCCTGGCCGTGTACGCGCTGCAGCGCGCGCTGACCGAGCCGATGTTCCTGCGCATGCTGCGCGACTGGACCACCGGCCGCCGGCACGGCGTGGTGACCACCGCCGACTTCATGACCCACGCCCAGCGCTACGCCGCGCCGGGGCAGTCGCTGGTCGAGCTGTTCGACGCCTGGCTGTTCCAGGGGGCGCTGCCGCCGCTGCCGTGACGGCCGGGCCGCAGACGCCGTTCAGCTCCTCGGTCTCCCAGGAGCGGCCGTCGGTTCACCTCAACTGCCGCCGCCCTGCTGCTCGGCCGCCAGCGCGAACGCGCACAGCTGCTCGGCGTCCCAGGCGAGGGCCCCGGAGCGGAGCTCGTCGAGCACCCCGGTGAGCCAGCCGACCTCCGCCGCCGTGACGGCGCGCAGGTACTCGTCCTCCAGGCCAGCGATCCTCGGCAGGCCGTACTGGCGTGAGGCGGCCAGCGCGGCGTCCAGGGCGGCCAGCGTGCCCTCGACCGCGGTGAGCCGGGTGGTCAGCGCGCCGATGATCTCCTCGCGCTCCAGC
The DNA here is from genome assembly GCF_042741245.1 of Kitasatospora sp. NPDC058965. Lineage (NCBI taxonomy): Bacteria > Bacillati > Actinomycetota > Actinomycetes > Kitasatosporales > Streptomycetaceae > Kitasatospora > Kitasatospora sp. NPDC058965. The sequence goes on along the minus strand of NZ_JBHYKG010000079.1, from coordinate 6,396 downwards.
AGCAGCAGGTTGGACAGCGTCGCCGGGAACTCCGGGAACTCCTGCTTGGGCTCGCGCAGCGCCTCCAGCATCCAGCTGCGGGCGGTCTGCCGGCCTGCCTCGGTGATCTCGTAGACGGTCCGCTCCGGGTACTGCTGGTCCCGTTCGGTCTCCCGGACGGCGATCAGGCCGGCCGCCAGCAGCCGGTCGATGGTCCGGTAGAGGCCGGTCCGCTGACCGACGTTGACCACCTGGTCCTTCCCCCACTGCTTGATCAGCCGCTGCACCCCGTACGGGTGCAGCGGCTTGAAGTGCAGCAACGACAGGACGGTCAGGGCGAGCGGGGAGCTGCGGGGCGCTGGACTCATGGCCCTCATGCTACTGCCATCCGAACTAGTTGACCTGACACTAGTTGCAGTGCAACTATGGAGGAGCCGACAGCGGCGCCCCACCGACACGGAAAGCGAGCACGACCATGACCACCGTCCTCAGCACCGAGCGCATCCACGCCGACCACCGCACCGTCAAGCACCTGGGTCACTGGACCTCGGCCGGCCGCTTCGAGGTCCGGGCCCGCAGCGCCGCCGTGGTGCTCGACCTGCGCTCGCCGCAGCTGCCCGCCGAGCTGGAGCTCCACCTGGACCTGCACCGGTCCCTGGTGAAGCTGCTGCTCCCCGAGAACGCCCGGATCGACCAGTGGGACCTGGCCTGGCCCGCCAAGGGCCGGCTCAAGGACGGCCAGGCGCCGGCCGACGGCGCCGACGGCCCGCTGGTCCGCCTGCTCGGCACCGCCGCCGACAGCGAGCTGCGGGTGCACCGCGGCGGCGTGGCCCAGCTCTCCGCCATGTGCTCGCGGGCCTACCTGGACGACCTGCGCCGGGCGCACCGCGAGGGCACCCTGCCGACCGTCGACGACCCGACCCGGACCGCCTGATCCCCCGTCACCACCGAGACCGCACAGGAGTCAGCAGATGAACCAGCGAGTCCGCACCGCCCTGGTGATCGGCGGCGGCATCGCCGGCCCGGCGACCGCGATGGCGCTGCGCCGGGCCGGGATCGCGGCCACCGTCTTCGAGGCCTACGACACCCGCGCCGACGACCGGGGCAACGCCCTGAGCATCGCCCCGAACGGCCTGGCCGCACTGGACGCGATCGGGGCCGGCGAGGTGGTCCGCGCGGTCGGCGTCCCGATGGAGTCGATCGTGCTGCAGAGCTGGACCGGCAAGGAACTGGCCGAGTTCGGCACCCCGGCCGGGCTGCCGCCGATGCACTTCGTGCACCGCGCCGACCTCTACCGCGGCCTCTACGCCGAGGCCGAGCGGCGCGGCGTGGAGATCGTGCACGGCAAGCGGCTGGTCGGGGCGGACGAGACCGCCGACGGCGTCACCGCCCGGTTCGCCGACGGCTCCACCGCCACCGCCGACCTGCTGGTCGGGGCGGACGGGCTGCGCTCCACCGTGCGCCGGCTGATCGACCCGGCCGCGCCCGAGCCCCGGTACGCCGGCCTGCTCGGATTCGGCGCGCTGCTGCCGGACACCGGACTGCCGTCCACCGGCGGCACGATGCGGATGACCTTCGGCAAGCGCTGCTTCTTCGGCCTGCAGGTCTTCGAGGACTCCAGCGCGGTCTGGTTCGTCAACCTGCCGCACCCGGAGCCGCTGACCACCGCCCAGTGCCTGGAGCGCGGCCCGGAGCACTGGCTGCCGGTGCTGCGGCGGGCGGTGGCCGGGGACCGCACCCCCGCGCTGCGGCTGCTGGAGGCCACCACCCCCGAGCGGTTCCTGACCACCGGGGCGATGGAGGCCATGCCCCGGGTGCCGCACTGGCACCGCGACCGGCTGGTGCTGGTCGGGGACGCGGCGCACGCGCCCTCCTCCAGCTCGGGCCAGGGCGCCTCGCTGGCCCTGGAGAGCTCGGTCCAACTGGCCCGCTGCCTGCGCGACCTGCCGCTGCCGCAGGCGCTGACCGCCTACGAGGGGCTGCGCCGGCCCCGGGTCGAGCGGATCATCAGGAACGCCGAGCGGACCAACAGCAACAAGGCCGCCGGTCCGGTCGGCCGGGTGCTGCGGGACCTGATGTTCCCGGTGCTGATGAAGCTGGCCAAGCCGGAGAAGTTCGCCTGGCAGTTCGACCACCGGATCGACTTCGACGCCGTGGTGACGGGCTGACGCCCGGCGCCCGCCACCACGGCGCCGCGCTCACCCCTGGTACGGCGGCGTGAGCCCCCAGCCCCACCTGGGCATCGGGGTCTGCACCACCCGGTCGGCACCGGGGGCCGAGAACATCTTGGCCATCCGGGTGCCCCACTCCAGGTAGCCGGTGAAGGCCGCCCGGAACTCCGGGTCGTCGGGCAGGCCCACCTCGTCGGCGGTGTCCTGGAGCAGCGCGACCCAGCGCCGGCGCTGCTGCTCGGTCAGGTGGCGGCCCAGGTGCCGGGAGACCATGTGCGGGTGGCCGCCGCGCTCCGCCGAGTAGGCCGGCGGGCCGCCGAAGACCTCGCCCAGGAACAGCGCCACGTGCCGGGGGTGCTCGGCGTCCATCCCGGCGAAGACCGGGGCCAGCACGTCGTCCTTGGCCACGTGCCCGTAGAACGCGCTGGTCAGCCGCTCCAGCGCCGGGGCCCCGCCGAGGTACTCGTAGAGGGTGGGCGGCCCGTCCGGGCTCGGCCCGGTGCCGCGCACGCCGGTGTCGGCGTAGTGGCGCATCTCCTGGATCGCGCCGACGTAGGGCTTGATCGAGGCGAAGAACTCGGCGAACTGCGCGGAGCCGCGGAAGCCCTCCAGGTGGTCGCGGACCGAGGTCCAGCGGATCCGCAGGACGTAGGCGCCCGGCTCGTCGACGCTCTCGGTGAGCTCGTAGTCCACGCAGAAGGGCGAGGCGGCCAGCGGCACGGCGGCCTGCCGGTAGGCGGCGAGGAAGTCCTCCCGATCGGCCTCGGGGATCTGGTACCTGATGTACTCGACTGTCGTCATGCGGCCCATGATGCGTCGTCAGGACCGGTTGCCACGAAGGATCCTGGGGTCGATCACGGAATTGAGCTGTAGGAGAACGCGGGCCCCGCACCGATCGCTCTTCATCTCAGCTAGTGACACCGCATCAGTTCTATGCCTAAATGAGGGGCACCGACACACCAGCGCAAGGGAGACCGCCAGTGAAGTCGATCCGCCCCCTGCTGGCCGCCACCGCCGTGGCCGCCGCGACCCTCCTGGCCGTGGGCGCCGCACCCGCCTCGGCCGCACCCGCCGCACCCGCCGCACCCGCCGCACCCGCCGCACCCGCCACGGTCGCCACGGTCGCCACCCAGACCGCGTACTTCTACGGCGAGTTCTGGGACCAGTTCAACTCGGGCCTGGCGATGCAGCGCGCCTACGGCGTGGCCCAGGGCAACGCCTCCGCGGCCGGCTACGGCAACGCCCGGTGCACCACGTACGCCTCGGGCGTCACCGGCAATCGCGACGACGGCTGGCTGGCCGACGTCACCCTGGAGTGCACCCTCTGACGCACGCCCCCCGTACCGGTGGCCCCTTCCCGGGGAGGGGAAGGGGCCACCTCCACGTCAATCCGCCGCCGGCACCTCGGCCGGGCGCTTGAACATCCGGGTCGCGGTGATCTCGCCGTGGATGGCCGGGCCCTCGGGGTCGGGAGCGGCCGGCAGGCCGGGGCGCAGGTGCTCCTCGACCGAGATGTACTTCAGCCCCGCCCGCAGGTCGGCGTCGTTGCGCAGCCGGATGACCAGCGGGAACTCGGCCAGCGCGGTGGTGTCGAACAGGCCCGTGGTGTAGATCAGCTGCACGCCCAGGGCGTCCGCCACCGCACGCTGCAGCTCCAGCAGGTAGGTGGCGTTGGCCCGGCCGATCGGGTTGTCCAGGAAGAGCGTGCCCGCGTGCCGCAGCTGGGCCTGGCCGCGGTCGTTGGCCCGCAGCGCGGCCATCGTGCAGTAGAGCGCGATGGCGGCGGTCAGCAGCTGCCCGCCGGAGAACACGTCCGACATCTGACCCACGCTCACCCGCTCGGCCCGCAGCACCGCGTCCGGCTTGAGGATCTCCACCGAGACGCCCTTCGGCCCGATCGCGGCGGCCACCGCGCGCAGCAGCAGCGACATGCCGTCCCGGCGGCCGAACTCGTTGGACGCGGCGGAGTTCTTCTTCACCGCCGCCCGGGTGGCCTCGTCGATCACCTCGCCCAGCCGCTCGGCGAGCACCGCCTGGTCCGGGTCCTCGAACCGGATCCGCAGGAACTCCTGGCCCGACCACTCGCCCAGCCCCTCCGGCAGCCGGGAGAGCCGCTGCGCCGCGCGCAGCGTGGCCAGCGAGGACTCCACCAGCCCGCGCAGCCGGTCCACGATCGAGCCGCGGTTGCGCTCCAGCTGGCCGAGCTCGTCGGTGAGCACCCGCAGCCGGGGCGCGAAGGCCTCGGCCCAGGCGGCCGCGTGCTCGGGCAGCGCGGCGGCCGGCAGCTCGCGGATCTGCTGGCGGGCGGGCGTGCGCACCACCTCGTAGCGGGCCGCGTTCGCGTGCCGGACCAGCGCGTCGGCCGCGTCGCGCACGGCCAGGTCGGCGGCGGTCAGCTCGGCCGAGGCCGCCCGCAGCGCCCGGCGGCTCTCGGTGGCGGCGGTGCGCGCCTCCACCAGGGCCTCCAGGTACGCCTCGACCGCGCCCTCGCCCTCGTCCGCGCCCTGGTCGCGCAGCCCGTCGCGCAGTCCGGCCGCGGCCTCGTCGAAGTCGGCGGCGGCCGACTGGGCCGCCTGCAGGGTGCGCAGCAGCTCGGTGTGCTCGGTCCGGGCCCCCTCCAGCAGGTCGCGCCGCTCGGCCAGGGCCGCGGTGGCCACCCGCAGCAGCTGCTGGGCGTGCTCGGGGTCGGCGGGCACCAGCTCGTCCGGCAGCTCGGTGTGCGCCTCGCCGGAGACCGGCGCCGAGCGCTCCACCTCGGCGCGCAGCCGGCCCAGCTGCTCGCTGGCCGCCGCCGAGCGGGCCTCGATGGTGGCCACCAGCTCCTCGGCCCGGGCGGCTGCGGCCTGCCGGGCCGGCCCGTCGGCGCCGTCGGGGCTGTTCAGCAGTTCCTCGGCGCGGGTGCGCACCTTGTTGGTGAGGCGGTCCAGCTCGGCCCGGGCGGCCGTCTCGTCGCTCTCGGCGCGGGCCTGCTCGGCGCGCAGGTCGGCGCCGACCCCGACCTTCTCGTACAGCTGGGCGGCCGCCCGGTAGGCCTCGCGCAGCGCGGGCAGCGAGGCGGTGGGCAGCTCCTCGGCGGGCGTCACGGTGCCGGACAGCTCGGCCCGCTCGGCCCGCAGCGTGCGCGCGGTGCGGCGGGCGTCGTCGGCGGCGCGCTGGGCGGCCCGGCGGTCCTCGTCGCAGGCCCGGGCCCGCTCGGCGCAGGCCGCCTGGCGGCGCTCGCACTCGGCCGCGTCCTCGGTCAGCTCGCGCACCGAGCGGTGCCAACCGGTCCGCTCGCGCAGCCGGAAGGCCAGGCCGGCCAGCGCGTCGGCGCGCCGGCGGGTCTGCTGGGCGGCCTCGCGCCGCTCCTCGTGCACCGCGACGGCCGCCGCCCGGTCGGCCTCGGCCTCGGCGTGCTCGGACCGGGCGCTCGCCAGCCGGGCGGTGGCCAGCTCGGCCTGCTCGGCGGCCGCGGACGCCGCGTCGGCCAGCTCGGCCAGCGTGCCGGGCGGGCAGCTCGCCTGCCAGGAGGCGAGCCGGGCGGCCAGCGCCCGGTCGCCGCCGAGCCGGGCGGCCAGCTCGCGGATGTGCTCCTCGCGGGCGCCCGCCCGGGCGCGCAGCTCGCGGCGCTCGGTGTCGGCGGCGCTCTCGTCGTGCATCGCCGGGTTCGGCGGCACCAGGAAGAAGGCCGGCTCCTCGGTGATCGGGGCGATCAGCGCGGCGGCCGTGCCGACCGCCACGGTGGAGCGCGGCAGCAGTGCGGCGCTCTGCAGCGCCTCCCGGGCCCGGTCCAGCGAGGACGGGTCGGTGACCACCACGCCGTCCACCAGCTCCGGGCGGGCGGCCAGGATCCGCTCGTGGTCCACCGGGTCCACCGACTGGGCCAGGTAGCGCCAGCCGGGCAGCGCGGGGACGCCGTGCTCGCCGAGGAACTCCACGGTGGCCAGCACGTCGGGCCCCGGCGGCAGCAGGCCGCCGTCGCCGAGCGCGGCCAGGATCCGGGAGTCGTCGGCGGCGGCGGTGCGCAGGTCGAACAGGGTGCGCTCGGCGGTGGCGACCGCGGTGTCGAGCAGCTCGGCCAGGTCCTCGGCGGCCCGGTCGAGCACCTCGGGGGTGAGCCGGTCGCCGCCCTCCTCGTGGTACGGGACCAGGCCCAGCAGCTCGGCCGGCCGCGGCTCGCCGGCGAGCTGAACGGCGGTGCGCTGCTCGGCGGCCAGCGCGCGCTGCGCGGCGCCGCGGGCGTCGGCGGCGCGGGCCGCGGCCAGCT
>NZ_JBHYKG010000078.1:0-29768 GCF_042741245.1 Kitasatospora sp. NPDC058965 | reverse complement strand
GCACCGACCGGCGCGGCACCGACCACCGCGGCCCGGCCGCCGGCGGCACCGGGCGCCGCGCACCGCCCGCCGGCCGGCTCAGCCCGCGGCGCGCGCCTCCATGCCGGGCCCCTCCAGCCCCTGCGCGCGCCGCCGCTCACGGGCCTGCTGGCGGCGCTGGCGGATCACCCGGGTGGCCATCGGCGGCATCAGGTCCAGCACCAGCTTGCGGGCCGCCGAGCGGTCCGCCGGGCGCTCGGGCCGGGTCGGGGCCGGGGCCGGCTCCTCGGGGGGCATCAGCTTGGCCACACCGCGCCCGGAGAGCCGGACCAGGTCGTGGCCCGCGATCACGTCCACGTCCAGGTAGCAGTCCTCCACGTCGCCGCCCAGCTCCATCAGCTCGCGCTGCAGCGGCTCCGGGTCGCCCCAGGTGCCGTAGAGCTTCTCCGGGGTGACCGCGACCGGGCGCAGGCCCAGCGTGAAGACCGCCTCCCAGGTCGCCGCCGCGACGCCCGGGGTGTGCGGGGACCGGAAGTCGTCCAGCACCACCAGGCCGTCCTCGGTGAGCGCCCGCTGCGCCGTTCGGATGTCGCCGGCCACGTGCTCGTACAGGTGCGAGGCGTCTATGTGCACGAAGCGGCAGCTGCCCGCCGGGATCCGCCCGTCGGCCAGCACCGAGGTGGGCGCCTGCACGACGGTCGGCAGTTCGGGGTGGAAGGCCAGGTAGTTGCGCTCGAACGCGGCCCGGGTGAGCGTCTTGCGGTAGGACATGTGCATCTCCGCCGCGTTCTCCCCGTCGGGAGCCTCGGAGTCGAACAGGTCGCAGACCGTGAACCGCTCGCCCGGCTGCAGGTGGCGGCCGATCAGGATCGCGCTGCGGCCGAGGTAGCTGCCGAGCTCCAGCAGGTCGCCGGTCACGCCGAGCCTGGTCTGCCGCGCGAGCAGCCAGCCGAACAGCTGCTGGTCGATCGGCCAGAACCAGCCGGGGACGTCGTTCAACGTTCGGGGGGCGCCGGCCGTCATCGGGTCGGCTTCGCTGGACAGCACAGAGCCTCCTACAGGCACGAGGACGCGGCGCCACCAGCACGAACGGCCGGTCGGGGGACGACACCGGCCCCTGGGTGGACGTGATCCTAAGACCCTTGCACCGCAACTGAGAAGAGACCTGACAAGCCGAATTCGATCAACTTCGGCGTGTAGCCGGTACCCTCCGTCGATATGGCGAGATCCCGACGATCCTCCTCTCCCGGCGTCACTCTGCAACAGGTGGCCGACCACGCCGGCGTCTCCATCGCCACCGCCTCCAGGGTGCTGCACGGGAGCGCAGGACGCTCGGTGGGTCCGGAACTGCGCCGCCGGGTGGAGGAGTCCGCCGCCGCGCTCTCCTACGTCTCCAACGCGCCCGCGCAGGCCCTCGCCCGCGCCCGCACCTCGGTGGTCGGGCTGATCGTGCACGACGTGGCCGACCCGTACTTCGGCGCGATCGCCACCGGCGTGATGCGGGCCGCCCGGGCGCACGACCTGATGGTGATGGTGGCCGCCACCTTCCGCAGCCCCCGTCTGGAGCTGGAGTACCTGGTAAGGCTGCGCACCCAGCGGGCCCGGGCCGTGCTGCTGGCCGGCAGCGGGTTCACCGACCCGGCCTTCGTGGCCGAACTCGGCCGGCAGCTGGCCGGGTTCACCGCCGAGGGCGGCCGGGTCGCGTGCGTCGGCGACCACGGCGTGGCGGCCGACACGGTCACCCCGGACAACCGCGCGGGCGCCGCGCTGGCGCTCGACCACCTGTGGCGGCTGGGGCACCGGCGGATCGGGGTGCTCGCCGGGCCGGGCGAGCTGATCTCGGTGCGCGAGCGGCTGGCGGGCGTGCGGGACGCGCTGCGGGTCCGCGGCGCCGGGCTGGACCCGGCCGACCTGGCGGCGGGCGACTTCAGCCGCGAGGGCGGGCGCGCGGCCACCCTGGAGCTGTTCCACCGCCGCCCCGACCTGACCGCCCTGCTGGCCCTCAACGACGGGATGGCCGCCGGCGCGCTCGCCGCGCTGCGCAGCGAGCTGGGGCGCTCGGTGCCCGGGGACGTCTCGGTGGTCGGCTTCGACGACCTGCCCTACGCCCAGGACCTGCACCCGGCCCTCAGCACCGTCCGGCTGCCGCTGGAGCGGACCGGCGAGCGGGCGATGGAGCTGATCCTGGACGAGGCGGTCGGTCCGCTGCGGACCGAGTCGCTACCGGTGGAACTGGTGGCGCGGGCCAGCACCGGACCGGCCTGACCACCGGCGTCGGAACCGGCACCGGACGACCCGTCAACACACTTGCCCCGTAACGCAAGCGGGAAAGCAACCCACCGACCGGCGGACGCCGTCCCCGTCGCCCGGCGGGTTCCTCCGACGCACCGTCAGGAGCCACTCTTGGGGCCACGTTCGTCAGGTGCACGCCAACCCCACGGCTGCCCGGCGAGCCCTTGCCCGCACCCGGCCGGCCCCGACCCGGCCTCCCCCACAGGCGGCCGCGCGCCGCCGGACGAGGACTCCCCCTTGCGCACCCCGCTCCCGCACACCCCGTTCCTGCCCAAGGCGCTCGGCGCCCTCACCGCGGCCACCGCGCTCGCGCTCGCCGTCCCCGCCACCGGCGCCGCGGCGGCGCCGGCCGGCCACCCGCTGCCGCACATCGTCGGCGGCGGCACCGCCTCGCAGACCTACTCCTTCATGATCTCGCTGCAGCAGGACGGCTCGCACGTCTGCGGCGCCTCGCTGATCTCGCCCACCTGGGCGGTGACCGCCGCCCACTGCGTGTCCGGGGCGACGCCCGACCAGTTCACCGTGCGGGTCGGGTCCACCGACCGGACCGGCGGCGGGGAGGTGACCGGCTTGAGCCGGATCGTGGTGCACCCGAACTACAGCACCAACAACGACATCGCGCTGCTCCAGCTGAGCTCGCCGGTCCAGGCCGCGCCGATCCGGATCGCCGACAGCGCCCCGGTCGGCACCGCCACCCGGCTGCTCGGCTGGGGCCAGGAGACCCCGCAGCCGGGCGGCGACGGCGGGCCCGACCAGCTCAAGGAGCTCGACACCAGCCTGGTCGCCGACGGCTGCGCGGAGGGCTTCGACGCCGGCTCCGAACTCTGCGTCAACAACCCGCAGGGCCCGGACGGCAGCAACCAGGGCGCCTGCTACGGCGACTCCGGCGGCCCCGCGATCGCCCGGGTGAACGGCGATTGGCAGCTGATCGGCGCCACCAGCCGCAGCGGCGGCGACGCGACCTGCGCGGTCAACCCGTCGATCTACACCAACGTGACCGCCTTCGCGGACTTCGTCCGGACCACCACGGCCGGCTGACCGACCCCGCCGGGACCGCCGCCCCCCGGGCGGTCCCGGCGGCCCCCGGACCGCCCCCCACCGACCGGAGAGGCCGAACCATGCCCCCTGCCCACCCCCGCCGCCGGCGCGCCGCCGCCGCGCTCGCGGTGCTCTGCGCCCTGGCGCTGCCCGCCCTGCCGCAGGCCGCCGCCAGCCGGGCCGGCACCGCCGACGCCCGCGCCACCTTCGTCTACCGGATCACCACCGCCGACCCGCAGGACGGCGAGCGGCTGCTCGCCCACGGCTTCGACCTGCTCGAACACCGCAGCGGCAGCGACCTGTTCGTGCTCGGCGACACCGCCACCCGGGCCCGGCTGACCGCGCTCGGCTTCCACCCCGCGGTGGACCGGCGGCTCGCCGACGGAGCGCACCGCGACCGCGCCGCGCTCGCCGACGGCGACACCTACGACGGCGGGTACCGCACCGTCGCCGCCCACTACGCCCACCTGGACCGGGTGGCCGCCCAACACCCTGACCTGGCACAGGTCATGACGTACGGGCAGTCCTGGCGCAAGCAGGCCGGCCAGGGCGGCAACGACCTCCGGGCGATCTGCCTCACCAAGCAGACCGGGAACGACTGCCGGCTCGACCCGCACGCGCCCAAGCCGCGGTTCTTCCTGATGAGCCAGATCCACGCCCGCGAGCTCACCACCGGCGAGGTCTCCTGGCGCTGGATCGACTACCTGACCGGCGGCTACGGCACCGACCCGGCGGTCACCGCGCTGCTGGACAGCACCGAGGTGTGGGTGGTGCCGATCGCCAACCCGGACGGCGTGGACATCGTCGCCCAGGGCGGCGACAACCCCGCCTACCAGCGCAAGAACGCCGACGACGGCAACGGCTCGGGCTGCGACGCCGGCGGGCAGATCGGCGTCGACCTGAACCGCAACGCGGGCAGCCACTGGGGCGCCAGCGGCACCTCCGACGACCCGTGCTCCGAGGTCTACCTGGGCCCGCAGGCCGACTCCGAGGTGGAGAACACGGCACTGGAGGGCCTGTTCCGCCAGCTCTACCCGGCCGTGCGCGGACCGGGCGACGGCGACCCCGCCCCGGCCGACACCCGGGGCATCATGATCACGATGCACAGCGACGCCGGCATGGTGATCTTCCCCTGGGCGCACGACCACACCGTGCACACCGGCAACGACGCCGCGCTGCGCGCCCTGGCCGGCCGCCTGGGCACGATGACCGGCTACCAGTCCGGCCAGGCCGGCGAGATCCTCTACGACGCGGCCGGCGGCACCGACGACTGGATCTACGACAAGCTCGGCACCGCCGCCTTCACCATCGAGGCCGGCGACAGCGACAACCGCGGCTGCTCCGGCTTCATGCCGCCGTACTCCTGCCAGGACTCGTACTTCTGGCCGAAGTTGCGCCCGGCCCTGCTGTACGCGGCGCAGCAGGCCGGCGCCCCCTACACGGCGGGCTGAGACAGCGGCGGCCCACGGAACGAGACGGGCCGCGGCGGGCCCGAGCCGACCGGATAGGCTCGGGTCCGCCCAGCATTCGTCCCGCGCCCGCGCTGGTGCGTGCGCGGGGAAGGAGACCGTCATGCCCGCGCCGTCCGCCCCGACCGTCCCGGCTCTCGACGCCGCCCGCGCCGACTACCGGGCGCTGCTCGCCGAGGGGCTCGCCCTCGACCTGACCCGCGGCAAGCCCTCGGGCGAGCAGCTGGACCTGTCGGACGAGCTGCTGACGATCGTGAAGCCGGGCGAGGTGCGCGCCGCGGACGGCACCGACTGCCGCAACTACGGCGGCCTGGTCGGCCTGACCGAGCTGCGCGAGGTCTTCGCCGAGCTGCTCCAGGTGCCCGCCGGCCAGCTGCTGGCCTGCGGCAACGCCAGCCTCCAGGTGATGTACGACGTGCTGGCGCACGCGATGTTCTCCACCCTGCCGGGCGGCGAGCGGCCGTGGTCGCGCGAGGAGGAGGTCCGCTTCCTGTGCCCCGTGCCCGGCTACGACCGGCACTTCACCCTGGCCGCCCGGTTCGGCGTCACCCTGGTCCCGGTCGCGCTGACCGGCGAGGGCCCGGACATGGACGAGGTCGAGCGGCTGGTCGCGGCCGACCCGCGCATCAAGGGCATCTGGTGCGTGCCCAAGTACAGCAACCCGACCGGCGAGACCTACAGCGAGCGGACGGTCCGCCGGCTGGCCGCGATGCCGACCGCCGCGCCCGACTTCCGGCTGTTCTGGGACAACGCCTACGCGGTGCACCACCTGACCGAGGAGCGGGTCGAGCTGCTGCCGGTGCTGGAGGCCTGCGCCGAGGCGGGCAACCCGGACCGGGCGTTCGTCTTCGGCTCCACCTCCAAGATCACCCACGCCGGTGCGGGCGTCGCCTTCTTCGGCTCCTCGGCCGCCAACATCGCCTGGTACTCCGCGCTCGCCTCGGCCCAGACCATCGGCCCGGACAAGGTGAACCAGCTGCGCCACGCCCGGTTCTTCCCGTCGGCGGAGTCGGTGCTGGACCACATGGACCGCCACCGGGACCTGCTGGCCCCGCGCTTCGCGGCCGTGCACGAGGTGCTGGAGGCCGAGCTGGGCCCGCTGGGCATCGCCGACTGGACCGCGCCGCTGGGCGGTTACTTCGTCAGCCTCCAGGTGCCGCAGGGCTGCGCGGGCGAGGTGGTGCGGCTGGCGAAGGAGGCCGGCATCGCGCTCACCCCGGCCGGCGCGGCCTTCCCCGGCGGCCTGGACCCGCAGGACAGCCACATCCGGCTGGCGCCGAGCTTCCCGTCGGTCGACGAGGTCCGCGCGGCGATGCGCGGCGTGGCGGTCTGCGTCCGGCTGGCGGCCGCCGAGCAGGCGGCGCGGCAGCAGGACTGACCGGCCGTCGGCCGACGCCCCCTACCCAGCGGAGGCTACTCTCCGGTAGGTTCCCCGGACCGGCCGGCGCCCCGCGCCGGCCGGTCCGTCCTTCGGCACGCCCGCCCGCGCGGGCCCGGCAGACCCAGCGGAGAACGCATGGCCAGCACGCCCACCGCGATACCGTTCCCGATCCGGGCCCAGGCCTCCGCCGTGCGCGCGGCCTACGCGCTGCCGCGGCCGCTGCGCCGCCTGCTGGCCGGCGCACCGGTCCGGCTGGACGGCCAGCAGCTCGCACTGGACGCCCAGTTGCTGCTGCGGCTGCAGCGGATCGGCGGCAACCACCTGGTGGACCCGCGCGGCGTGGCCGTCTCGCGGGCCGCCACCGACCTGGGACGGCACCTGGTCAGCGGCGCGCCGATCGAGCCGGTGGCGACCCGGGAGATCGGCATCCCGACGCCGGACGGCGAGCTGGCGGCCACCCTCTACGCACCGGCGGGCCTCGCCGAGCCGTCCGGGCTGCTGGTCTTCTTCCACGGCGGCGGCTGGGTGGTCGGCAGCCGGGCCAGCCACGACAACACCGCCCGGTTCCTGGCCCGGCACGCGGGCGTGCGGGTGCTCTCGGTCGAGTACCGGCTGGCCCCCGAGCACGTCTTCCCGGCCGCGGTGGACGACGCGCTGGCCGCCTTCGACCACGCCCACAAGCACGCCGCCGAGCTGGGCGCCGACCCCGACCGGATCGCGGTCGGCGGGGACAGCGCGGGCGGCAACCTGGCGGCCGTCGTCGCGCAGACCACCTGCCGGCGCGGCGGCCCGTCGCCGGCCTTCCAGCTGCTGCTCTACCCGGCCACCGACGCCTCGGTGCGGCGCCGCTCGCGCGAGCTGTTCGCCGACGGGTTCTTCCTGAGCAGCTCGGACATGGACTGGTTCGCCGACCACTACGCACCGGCCGGGGTGGACCGCACGGACCCGCGGATCTCGCCCCACCTCGCCGAGGACCTGACCGGCCTGCCGCCGGCGTACGTCGCCACGGCCGGCTTCGACCCGCTGCGCGACGAGGGCGAGGCCTACGCGCACCGGCTCCGCGAGGCCGGCGTGACGGTGGCGCTCAGCCGGCAGCCGGACCTGATCCACGGGTACGTCAACTTCCTCGGCATCGGGCACCGCTTCCGCGAGGCCACCGCCGAGGCGGCGGGCGCGCTGCGGCTGGCCCTGGCGGGCTGACCGTCCGTCAACCCGGGGCGGGGGTGCGACTGCACTCCCGCCCTTCTGCTGCACCCCCGCTTCCGTTGCACCCCCGCCCTCCTGTTTCACCCCCGCACTCCCGTTGCACCCCCGCACTCCCGTTTCCGCAAAAGCCAAAGAAAGCGTTGACATCACCGGAAGCCAAAGTAAGCTTTGGGACATGGAGATCAACGATCCCCGGGCGATCCGAGCCCTGGCCCACCCGCTCCGGCTGGACCTGCTCGAACTGCTCGTCACCCACGGCCCGCTGACCGCCGCCCAGTGCGGCCGCCGGCTGGACGTGCCGCAGGCCAACTGCTCCTTCCACCTGCGCCAGCTCGCCAAGTACGGCTACGTCGGCGAGGCCGGCCCCGGCCGGGACCGCCGCGAGCGCCAGTGGCAGGTCACCGACCGGCGCCCGGACCTGCGGCTGACCGGCAGCGGCGACCAACTGCTGCGCCGGCAGCTCGAACGCGTCGTGCTGGAGCGCGAGGTGCGGGCCGTGCTGGACCACACCGACACCGTGGCCCAGGAGAGCCCCGAGTGGCAGGCGGGCGCCGGCGTGCTCAGCGCGCTGGCCGTGCTCACCGCCGAGGAGAGCGCCGAACTGCGCGCCAAGTTCAAGGAGTTGCTGGCCCCGTACCTGGCCCGGGCCGAGCAGGGCGAGCTCGCCCCCGGCCGGCGCCACGTGCGCGTCTTCCTCGCCACCACCCCCACCCGCCCGCACCCGACCGAGGAGAACACCGCATGAGCGAGCTCGACTTCACCACCGCCGCCCCCGTGCAGGGCTCGCTGGAGGTCTCCTGGTACGCCGGCGACCCGCACACCGAGCCCGGCCGGGGCCCGCTGCTCCAGGAGCACCGCTACGACGCGCACACGGTGATCCTGCGCCAGGACAAGACGGTCAACTACGAGGCGCCCTTCCTCTTCCTGCTGTTCGGCAACGAGCGCGCCCTGCTGCTGGACACCGGTGCCACCGAGGAGCCGGAGCTCTTCCCGCTGCGCGCCGCGGTGGACCGGCTGATCGCCGACTGGCTGGCCGAGAACCCGCGCGAGCAGTACGGGTTGGTCGTCGCCCACACCCACGGGCACGGCGACCACGTGGCCGCCGACGCCCAGTTCGCCGACCGTCCGGACACTCGGATCGTCGGCCGCGAGGAGGAGGCGGTGCGGGAGTTCTTCGGCTTCGGGGAGACCTGGCCGACCGGGGAGGTCGCCTTCGACCTCGGCGGCCGCGAGCTGCGGCTGCTCGGCTCGCCCGGACACCACGCGGCCTCGGTCACCGTCTACGACCCGTGGACCGGGATCCTGTTCACCGGCGACACCGTGCTGCCCGGCCGGCTCTACATCGCCGACACCGCGGCCTTCCTGGCCACCATGGACCGGCTCACCGCCTTCGCCGCGAGCCACCCGGTCACCCACGTGCTCGGCTGCCACGTGGAGATGACCACGCGCCCCGGCCGCGACTACCCGATCGGCGCCCAGTACCAGCCCGACGAGCGCCCGCTCCAGCTGACGCCGGCCCACCTGACGACGGTTCGGGACGCCGTCGCCGCGGTCGCCGACCACCCGGGGGTCCACCTGCACGACGACTTCATCGTCTACAACCGGCCCACCGAGCAGGACATGCAGCGCCTGCTCCGGCGCGGCCGCCTCAACCGGGCGCTGACCGCCCAGCGCCCCCACTGAGCCCGGCACCCGCCCCCGCCGCCCGCCGGGGCACGGGAGTAGTGTGCCCGCCGTGAACGAACTGAGGTTCCGGGGGCGGGAACAGTACCGGGTGTCCGGGCGGCGGCTGGCCGTCCTGATCGGCGTCGCGGTCCTGCAGCTCCTGCTGTGCGTCGTCCGGATCGGCGTGGTGGGAGCCTGGATATCCGGTGCCATCGTGCTGTTCGGCGCCGGCGCCGGCTACCTGGCCTTCCGGGCCAGCACGACGGTCGACACGGCCGGCATCACCATCACCTGGTTCGGCTCCGGCCGCAGCTACCCGTGGCAGGAGATCCAGTGGATCGACGTGCGCGAGGTCCCCGGCGGTGCCGGGGCCGGGTACACGGCCCGCATCCACCTCAGGAACGGCCGCCGCCGCAACCTGCCCGGACTGCAGCACAGCGAGCTCTACCCCTCGCCGAACTTCGGGACCAACCTGCAACAGCTGAACGACTGGTGGTACGCCCGCTCGCTCCCGGCCGGTCGGATCCGACCGCAGCCGAAGTTCCGGGACCGGCACCCCCAGGGGTTCGTCTGGCTGATCGTGCTGCCCGCCACCCTGGTCCTCGTGCTGGTGACGATCGTCTTCGTCGTCACCTCACAGGGCTAGCCTGCTCCTGCTCCTGCTCCTGCTCCAGCTCCTGCTCCTGCCCCTGGAGCCACGCGACCGCCGCCGCGAGCGCCCGCGCGGCGGGCAGCGGCTCCTCGTACCAGCTCTGCCGCTCGGCGAGCACGGCGTCCCCCGCCGTCACCTCGGCCACCACCTGCCACGGCGGCCCCCAGCGCAGCTCCCAGGCGCAGCGCCGCGGGCAGGCCAGGCTCACCACGAACTCCCGCCCCGCCCGCTCGACGTGCCCGCCGAGCGAGGCGACCCCGAGCAACTGGTGGTAGACCAGTTCGCCGCCCAGCTGCCGCAGCCCGGCGCCGGCCTCGGCCAGGGCCGCCGCGACCGGCCCGGTGTCGGCCAGTTCGGGGAACACCCAGCGCAGGTCGCCCTGCTCCCACGGCACCGACTCCATGACGTCTCCCGACTCCCGGCGGGGCACGGTCGCGTCCCGCGGCCTCCGCGCCGCTGCCACCGCGGCTCTCCTCACCCTGCCCCTGCGCGCCCCCGCGCAACCCGCCACCGCGCCGCGCCCGAACGGAGTACACCCGAGCCGCTCGCGGTGCGGACGGCCGCGCCGGCCGATTGAACCGCCCGCGCCGCCGGTGCGTATCCGGTAGCGGGGGGCGTGCGGTCGACCGGCCGCACGTCCTGGACCGATCCGGGAGCAGAGATGCTACGCAGCGTAGCGACCGGACTCCTGGCCCTGGCGCTCAGCCTCGGCGGCGCCGGCCTCGCGTTCGGCAACGCGAACCCCAGCGGCACGGGACCGCCCAGCCAGACCTGCCTGACCCCGTCCGCCACGGCCGAGCCCGGCCACGCCTCGAATTCGACGGGCTCCCCGTTCAACGAGACCCTCCCCGGCAACGGAGGCACCCACTACAGCCCGAACTCCCAGTACGACGTGGCCTGTTACCAGCAGACCCAGCACAACCACTGACCACTCGCCGCCCGGGCCCGCCGCGCACGCCGCGCGGCGGGCCCGCGCCGCATCCGGGAACCTCCGCTCCACATCCCGCAGCTGACGGCACATCAGCTGATCATGCGACATTCACGCATTGGACGCGCAGCATTGGGGAAGTAAGTGAAATATCACATTGCAACGGCGCCGATCTTCTCGGCTCCGCCGCACTGCATGCACGCTGCTGACCCAGCATGAACACATCAGGGAGAATCCACTCATGACCCGCACGCTCCTGCTCGCCGCCGGCACCGCGGCGCTGTCGCTGCTCGGCGCCGTCCCCGCGACCGCCGCCTCCGCCCCCGCCGACCCCGCGCCCGTCACCACCTGCGGCTACGGCGGCCTGCAGTCGGGGCTGTGGACCAAGGTCTGCGGCACGGTGTACGGCGGGACCGTCACGCTGACCGGGCAGATCAGCCTGGCCGGCCCGCCGAGCCCGGGCAGCCCGGCCCCGCAGCCGCAGCAGCTGTCCACCACCCTGACCGCCTCCCAGGGCACCCAGCAGCTGGGCCAGCTCCAGCAGGGCGTGATCTTCACCGCCAGCACGGTGCAGACCAACCCGCTGACCGTGAACGCCGCCTGCGGCAGCACGGTGCACGCCACCTTCAGCGTCTCCTCGTACCCCTGGTACAACACCCCGGTGACGGTGGACCTGCCGACCGCCTGCTGATCCCGCTCCGGGCCGGTGGCCCCGGGTGCCCGACCGGGCGTCCCGCGCTGCTGTTTCTCCCGGGCGGGGGGGGGGGGCGGGGGCCCGCGGCGGGCCGGGGGGGCCCCCCGGCGCACCGCCGCACCCCTCGCCCCGGCTCCGCACCCGACCGCCGTGCCGCCGCCGACCCCCGTTCGCTCACGCACAGTGGCGGCCGAGCCAAGATCACAGGAGAATTGAGCACACACTCCCGCACAGGAGGGCTCGCCGATGCCCGGCTCGGACAGCCTCGACCGCCCCCCGGCGACCCTCCCGTTCGACCTGCTGCCGACCGCCGGCGCGGTGCTGGACGAGCAGGGCGTCGTGGTGGGCTGGTCCGACGCCGCCGCGCTGCTGCTGGGCCACCCGCCGCAGAGCGTGCTCGGCCGACCCGCCGCCGAGCTGCTCGCCCCCGGCGAACGGCTGGACCTGGACTGGAGCGCCCGCGGCGCCGAGCCGGCCGGGGTGGTGCGGGTCCGGCGGGCGGACGGCTCGGAGCTCACGCTGGGTGTCCAGGGCAGCCGGTTCACCGACGTCTCCGGCCGCGCCCACTGGCACCTGTCGGCGCTCGACCTGGGCGGTGCCCCCTGGTGGGGCGCCAGCCACTCGGTGCTCTCCCGCTTCCTCGCCCACTCGCCGTACGGCATCGCCGTGCTCGACACCGACCTGCGCTACCTGTGGCTCAACGAGACCCTGGAGCGGATGGCCGGGCTGGGGCTGAGCGCACGGCTCGGGCGCCGGATGTCCGAGGTACTGCCCGACATCGCACCCGAGGCGATCGAGACCCAGATGCGCCGGGTGCTCGCCACCGGCATCCCGGTGCGCGGCTTCGAGTACCAGGGCCGGCTGCCGGGCGACCCCGACCACGAGCGCGCCTACTCCACCTCCTTCCTGCGCCTGGACGACGGCGCCGGGCGGGTGCTGGGCATCTGCTACATGGCGGTGGACATCACCGACCGCTGGCACGCCCGCCAGCGCCTGGCCCTGCTCACCGACTCGGGGGCCCGGATCGGCACCACGCTGGACTTCGCCACCACCGCCGAGGAACTGCTCTCGGTGGCCGTCCCGCGGCTGGCCGACTTCGCCACCGTGGACCTGCTGGATCCGGTGCTGGTCGGCGACGAGCCGATCCTGGCCCCGGGCGGGCCCGTGCCGCTGCGCCGGATGGCCCACCTGTCCACCCGGGCCGGCAATCCGGAGGTGGTCACCGCGCTGGGCGAGCCGCCGGAGTACCCGCCCGGCTCGCCGATGGTCCGCTGCCTGGCCGAGGGCTCGGCCGTGCTGCACGCCCCGAGCCAGCCGCAGTCGCTGGCCTGGCTGGCCCAGGACCCGAAGCGCCGGGACACCCTGGACCGCTGGGACCTGCACTCGCTGATGGCCGTGCCGCTGCGGGCCCGCGGCGTGGTGCAGGGCGTGGCCGTCTTCATCCGCTCGGACTCCTCCGACCCGTTCGAGCCCGAGGACCTCTCGCTCGCCGAGGAGCTGGTCTCCCGGGCCGCGGTCTGCCTGGACAACGCCCGGCGCTACACCCGCGAGCACAACACCGCGCTCACCCTGCAGCGCAGCCTGCTGCCGCGGGCGCTGCCGCTCACCCAGGCGCTGGAGGTGGCGCACCGCTACCTGCCCGGCTCCTCGCGCGGCGGCGTGGGCGGCGACTGGTTCGACGTGATCCCGCTCTCCGGCGCCCGGGTGGCCCTGGTGGTCGGCGACGTGGCCGGACACGGCATCAACGCGGCCGCGGCGATGGGCCGGCTGCGCACCGCCGTGCACACCCTGGCGGACATGGACCTGCCGCCGGACGAGCTGCTGGCCCACCTGGACGACCTGGTGCTGCGCCTGATGGACGAGCAGTCGCGCACCGGCGACCCGCTGGACGACCAGCCGCACAGCGCCAAGTGCCTGTACGCGGTGTACGACCCGGTCACCCGGGGCTGCGTGATGGCCAGCGCCGGGCACGTGCCGCCGGCGCTGCGCACCCCGGACGGGCAGGTCTCGTTCCTGGAGCTGCCGACCGGCCCGCCGCTCGGGGTGGGCTCGCTGCCCTTCGAGGCGGCCGAGTTCGAGCTGCCGCAGGGCGGCGTGCTGGCGCTCTTCACGGACGGACTGCTCGGACACGCCACCCGCGACCCGGACCTGGCCGCCGAGCGGCTGCACCGGGCGCTGGCCACCGCCCGGCCGGGGCTGGAGGACGCCTGCGAGGACCTGCTGGGCGCGATGACCCCGGAGCGGCGGGAGGACGACATCGCCCTGCTGCTGGCCCGCACCAAGGCGCTGCCGCCGGACCGGATCGCCACCTGGGAGCTGCCCGCCGACCCGGCCGTGGTGGCCGAGGCCCGGGCCCGGGTGGCCGCCACCCTGGCCGGGTGGGGGTTGGACGAGCTGGTGTTCACCACCGAACTGATCGTCAGCGAGCTGGTCACCAACGCGATCCGGTACGGGGCCCCGCCGCTGAGCCTGCGGCTGATCCACCACAACTCGCTCAGCTGCGAGGTGGGCGACGCCTCGAACACCTCCCCCCGGCTGCGGCACGCCCGCACCACCGACGAGGGCGGCCGCGGCCTCTTCCTGGTCGCCCAGCTGTCCCGCCGCTGGGGCACCCGGTACACGGACACCGGAAAGATCATCTGGGCCGAGCAGAACCTCTAGGAGCCCTCCGGTCCTGAGCAGGCCACCTCACCGGCCGGAGCGTCGGGCCGGCCCGGCATACTGACGCGGTGCCGATAGCCGAAGACCCCGACCCGCGCCCCTCCGACGAGCCGGAGCCGGAGCCGACTGCCGCGGACCCGTTCGACCGGCTCGTCCTGGACGAGGACTTCGTCCGCGGCGCCACGGTCAAGGAACCGGCGGCACGCACCCGGGTCCTCGCGGCACGCTGGCGGCTGGAGCCGCCGGTGGACCCGGGCGGCCGCCGCTGGTCACCCGGTGCTCCCGGCCCGGCCCGACCGCGGACCGGACGGGCCCGGTTCGCCTCCAGGCTCGGTCCGTGGGTCCTGGCCGCGGCCGTCGTGACCGCCACGGTCGTGGCCCTCGGCGTCGGGCCGGGCAACGGCCTGCTCTCCCTCGGCAACTCCCCGCGGGACATCCTGCCCTCGCACGCTCCGGGCTCTCCGCGTCCGTCGACGGACACCGCGCTGAGCGGCGGCGGGACCTCCGACGGCAGCAAGTGCGGCGTGCACGGCTTCCACCACTTCACCCCGACGGCGACCTCCGCACCCGCAGGCCCCGCGCCCGTCGCCTTCGCCGACGGGCAGTCCGGCACCCCGCTGCCCGGACCGCAACTCGCCCTCAGTTCCTACGGGTTCTCCCAGGAGCCGCCGGATCCGGGGCACTTCACCATCGACCTCATGCTCGGACCGGGCGCGCACCGGTCACTGGACCTGTCCCCGCCGCTGGGTCCGCAGGGTGTGGCCGTGGAGATCGAGGGCCCCGACGGGCTGGTCGGCGGCGCGTACGGCCTGCCCGTCACCCTCGCCGACGGCACGGCCCGCACCCCGCAGGGCAAGATCAGCATCGGAGAGCCGGACGGCGCCATCGTCGAGGTCACGCTCCCCGCCCAGGCCCTCTGCCCGGGCATCGACGCCTTGGCCGTCCAACAGCGCCTCAGCCCGCCGATCGACTCGAACAACACCATCACCGGCCCGCCGCCCTACACCCTCACCGTCTCCCTCGCCGACCCGGCCATCGGCGCCCTCCGGCGCGCGACGGGGTCCCCGCTCCAGGGCGACGTCCTGAGCGCCACCAACGGGCTCCCCCGGTAGCGCCGCCGGCCGAACCCGGTTGCCCGGGTGCCACCTGAACCGGCAAGATCATCCGACATGAGCACCAGTGCCGCCCCCGCGTGGGCCGAGGAGTACCGGCTCGACCAGTTGCTGGCCGAGCCGGCCGTGCGGGCCGTCATCGCCGCGGCCGGCGTGCCGGTGGTCGACGCGGTGCCGAGTGCGGCGCAGTTCCTGGCCGACTTCCAGGACCTGCCGTTCATCGGTTCGGCGATCGGGCGGGGTGCGGATCGCGGGCACCGGCTCGGCCTGCGCTGGGGTCTGCGGGCCGGGGCCGAGCGGACCGCGGAGTTCGACGAGCCGGTCGGCCGGGTGCTGGTCGCCGCGCTCTGCTCGCTGGCCCGCCACCGCCTGGCGCTGCGTCAGGTGACCCAGCACACCAACGGCTGCTCCCTGGAGGCCGCGATCCCGTCGGACTGGCGCACCTTCGGCGGCACGCTGACCGTCACCGCGCTGCTCGGCGCGACCGGCACCGCGGTGCGCGTCGAGGCCGAGTTCGGCGGGCAGCTCTACGACTGGGGCGCCGGCAAGAAGACCGTCGCGGCCTTCCTCGCCGACCTGCCGGGGCTGCTGACCGCCCAGCCCTGACCCACCGCCAGGCCGATCCCCGGCCGACGTGCCGGCATCGGACCACCGGTCAGGCCACCGCCGGTCAGGCCAGCACCGGCCCGAGCAGGGCCCCGACCGTCGCTGCGACGAACTCCTCGTCGTGCTCCGCCCGGACCGACGCGCGCTGCTGCTCGGCCCCGACCAGCTCCTCGCCGTCGGCGAAGAACAGGGTCAGGAAGGCCCGGTGGAAGCAGGCGCCGATCAGCATCGTCGCCACCGCCTGCGGGTCGACCCCCGCCGCCACCCGCCCCAGCTCCTGCTCGGCCCGCAGGTAGTCCGCCAGGTGCGCCGAGGGCATGTGCGGCCCCGCCACCGCCAGGTCCAGCTTCGCCCGGTGCGCCGCCAGCAGGTCCGCGCTGGCCGCCACCGCCCCGGCCATCGGGAAGGACCGCCGGTAGAACGGCACCGCGATCCGGGCCACCTCCGCCAGGTGCTCGGCCACCTCCCCGCTGCCCGCCCGGGCCGGCAGCTCGGCCAGCAGTTCGGTGAAGGGGGGCAGCCGCTCGTGCAGCACCCGGACGAAGATCTCCTCCTTGTCCCGGAAGTGCTTGTAGAGCGTCGCCTCCGAGCACCCCGCCTCCCGGGCGATCTCCTTGGTCGTGGTCCGGGTGAGGCCGACCGAGCTCATCAGCCGGGCCGCCGCGTCGAGGATCCGCGCCTGGGTGAGCGCGCCGCCGGTCAGAGGTGGGTTCACTGCAGGGTTCGCTGCCATGACCGGATCCTACTTGACAGGTGGGTGAGTATTCACTCACCTTGGAGGGGTGAGTGAATACTCACCCACCCACGAAGGGAGCCCCGTCATGAAGCTGACCGTCCTCGGTGCCACCGGCGGCATCGGCAAGCAGCTCGTGTCCCAGGCCCTGGCCGGCGGGCACCAGGTGACCGCGGTGGTCCGCGACCCGGCCCGGCTCGCGGTCCGCCACGACCGGCTGACCGTGGTCCGCGGCGACGCGCTCGACCCCGCCTCACTCGCCCCGGCGGTCGAGGGTGCCGACGCCGTGGTCTCCGGCATGGGCCAGGCGGGCCGGCACGACCCGCTCAAGCCGGCCTCCAGCTCGGCCCGGGCCGCGATCGAGGCGATGACCGCCACCGGGGTGCGCCGGATCCTGGTGACCAGCGCCGCCCCGCTCAACCGGGCCGGCACCGGCGACTCACTGCCCACCCGGCTGATCGCCTCGCCGCTGCTCTGGGCGATCCTGCGCGAGGTCTACACCGACCTGGAGGCGATGGAGGCGGCGCTGCGCGCCAGCGGCCTGGACTACACCTCGGTCCGCCCGCCCAAGCTGACCGACAAGCCCGGCACCGGCCGCTACCGGCACGCGATCGAGGCCAGCCCGGGCGGCTTCAGCATCGCCCGGGCGGACGTGGCGCGCGCGATGCTGGACTTCGTCACCGACCGCGCCACCGTCGGGCACGCGGTCGGGGTCAGCGGCTGACCCGGCGCCCGCCGGGGCGCCGGCCGGGACACCGACCGGGGCGTCAACCGGGCCGTCAGCCCAGGTACTCCGCCACCAGCGCGGCGAACTCCTCGGGTGCCAGGATCCGCACGCCCAGCTCCTCGGCCTTGGCCCGCTTGGAGCCGGCCTTCTCCCCCGCCACCACCAGGGTGGTCCGCTTGGAGACCGAGGAGGAGGCCTTGCCGCCGGCCCGCTCGATCAGCTCGTTCATCTCGGTGCGGGAGAGCTCGGCCAGCGCCCCGGTCATCGAGCCGGTGACCACCACCGCCTCGCCCGCCAGCGGCCCGGTCGCCTCCTCGGCGCCGCCGCCGGCGGCGGCCGGGGCGGTCGGCTCGGTCACCTCGGTGCCGACCCCCTGGGCGATCAGCTTGTCCAGCACCGGCCCGAGCTCGGCCAGTTCGGCCACCACGACCTTGGCCTTCTCGGCCCCGATGCCGGGCACGCCGGCCAGCGTCTCCTGGTCGGCCGCCCGGATCGCCGCCATGCTGCCGAAGTGCGCGGCGATCCGGCGCGACATGGTCCGCCCGGTGCCGCGCACCCCGAGGGCGCAGAAGACCCGGTGCAGCGGGGCCGAGCGGGCGGTCTCGATCGCGGCCAGCAGGTTGTCGGTGCTGGTCTCGCCCATCCGCTCCAGGCCCAGCAGCTGGTCGCGGGTGAGTGCGAACAGGTCGGCCACGTCCGCCACCAGGCCGGCCTCCACCAGCTGCACCGCGCGGGTGCCGCCGAGCCCCTCGATGTCCAGCTGGTCGCGCCCGACCGCGTAGCGGATCGAGGCCACCGCCTGGCAGCCGCGCCCGCGCACGCACCGCCAGCGCTGCTCGGAGGTGTCGATCGCGTCCCCGCAGCGCGGGCAGACCCGGGGGAACTCGATCGCCGTCTCCGCCCCGGTGCGCTCCGCCTCCAGCGGCGCCTCGACCCGCGGGATCACGTCACCCGCGCGGTAGACGAAGACCTGGTCGCCGATCATCAGTCCGCGCCGGGTGATGTCGGCCGGGTTGTGCAGCGTGGCGTAGGTGACGGTGACCCCGTCGATCACCACCGGCTCCAGCACCGCGCGCGGGGCGACGATGCCGGTCCGCCCGACGTTCCACTCGACCGCGAGCAGCCGGGTGACCTTGTGCTGGGCCGCGAGCTTGCGGGCCACCGCCCAGCGCGGCGCCCGCGAGCCGGACCCGGCCTGTTGCTGGTCGGCGGCCGCGTCGGCCTTGACCACCACGCCGTCGATGCCGAACTCCAGGCTGTCGCGCAGCCCGGCGATCTCCTCGACCCGCTGCTGCACCTCCTCGACCGTGGTGCAGCGCACCGGGTGCGCGGGGGTGCCGGCGGCAGTGTGGGCGCCCAGCGCGGCCAGCCGCTCCAGCAGTGCGACGTGGTCCATGTCGTCCAGGCCGACGGCGCCGTAGGCGAAGAAGGTGAGCTCGATCCGGTACGGGCGGTCCTTGGCCCGCAGCGTGCCGGCGGCGCCGCTGCGCGGGTGGGCGAAGGGGGTGGCGCCGTGCTCGGTGCGCACCCGGTTGGCGTGCTCGAACTGGCGCTGGGTCAGCAGCACCTCGCCGCGCAGCTCCAGGTCGACCGGCTCGGCGAGCCGCTCGGGCAGGCCGAGCACCGCGTCGGCGGCGTGGCTGATGTCCTCGCCGGCCAGGCCGTCGCCCCGGGTGAGCAGCTGCTCCAGGCGGCCCGCCCGGTAACGGGCGGCCACCGCCAGCCCGTCCAGCTTCGGCTCCACGCACCAGGCGGCAACTGGACGGCCGAGCCGGCGCTCCAGGCCCTCGGCCCAGCCCGCGAGCTCCTCGGCGGAGAAGACGTTGTCCAGCGAGAGCATCGGCACCGAGTGCGGCACGTCGCCGACCGCGGCGCCGCCGGCCACCTTGCCGGTGGGCGAGTCGGGCAGCGCCTGCTCCGGGTGCGCCGCCTCGTAGGCCTCGATGGCGCGCACCAGGGCGTCGTACTCGTCGTCGCCGAGCGGGGTCGAGCCGTCGGCGTAGTAGGCCGCGGCCGCCTGCACGGCGGTGGCGACGGCATCGGCATAGGCGTCGGGGGAGGCCAGAACGGCTGCGTCCTTCATGCCTCCATCTTCTCGACCTGCACTGACATCGCGGACGCACGGGCGTTCGGCGTGCCGGGCGGGGCGGACGCGGCTGCCGGACGCGCCGGGCGCGGCGTACCGGGCAGCGCGGGCGCGGCGTACCGGGCAGCGCGGGCGCGGCGTGCCGAGCGCGTCCCGCGTGGCTCCCGGGCGTGTCCCGCGCGGCGTGCCGGGCCCTCCCCTCGCGGGGTCCGGCACGCCGGGCGCGGGTCACTCCGCGAGCAGGCCGTCCAGCACCTCGGGGGCCAGGCCGAGCGCGGTGGTCATGCCGATCCCGGAGGTGACCGCGACCACCCGGACCCGCTCGGCCGGCGCCTCGATCAGGAACGGGTTGACGCCCGACCCGTACACCCCGCGCCAGCGCTCACGGACCGTCAGCCGCTCGACGCCGAGCAGGCCCGCGGTCTCCCGCAGCACCAGGGCGTCGTACTCCTCCTGGTCGAACGGGGCCGGCGTGGTGTCGTAGGCGTGGGTGTCGCCGATCGTCAGGCTGCCGTCCGGCCGCTGGGTGTACATCAGGTTGAGCCCGATGCCGATCAGCTCCGGCTGCTCGCGGTGCAGCCGCTCGCGCACCGCCGGCAGGCTCGGGCAGGCCTCGAAGCCGCTGTAGCGCAGCAGCGAGAAGCCGGTCTGCACGGCCGGCTCGATCTCCCGGCCGTGCGGGTCGTCCACCCGCAGCATCCGCAGCACGCAGCGCTTCACCTGGAACCGCTCGGCCAGCTCGGGGAAGTGCCGGTCCACGTCGTGCCCGGTGGCCAGCACCACGTGGCCGGCCCGCAGCGTGCCGCGGGTGGTGTGCACCGCGCCCGACTCGATGCCGAAGGCGTTGGTGGTCCAGTGGAAGACGACCCCGCGCTCGGCGAGGTGGGCGGCGATCGCGCCGGCCGCGGCGCGCTGGTCCACCCGCAGGTCCCCGGGCAGGAAGGCGCCGCCCAGCGCGTCCGGGCCGACCGGGACCCGCTCGCGCAGCTCGGCCGCGCCCAGCAGCCGGACCTGGTCCCCACCGCGCAGCTCGGCGAACTCGCGCAGCACGGCCAGCTCGTCCTCGGCCCGGGCGACCATCACGGTGCCGGTGCGGCGGGCCCAGAAGCCGGCCGCGGCGGAGAGCTTCAGCCAGCGCTCACGGGCCTCGATGCCGTAGCGCAGCGCGTCCCCGGCCTGGGCGGTGGCGCAGGCGTGCCCGAAGTTGCGCACCGAGGCCCCGGTCGCCCGGTCCGCCCGTTCCACCACCGCCACCGACAGACCGCGCTCCACCGCCTCGTAGGCGTGCGCGAGGCCGACGATCCCAGCACCGATGATCACCACATCGGCGGAGCCCAGCGTGTCGATCACGACTCTCCATCCAGAGTTGTATGAACAACTTACGGTGGGAAAGATACGATCGCCGACCTGGGTCGCGGACGGACTGTCAGTGAACTTCGCGTGAACTCGGCGCGTCCAGCGGGTCGACCGGCTCGCTGAGCGCCGTCAGCAGCGGCTCCAGGAAGCGCCGTTCCAACTGCCCGGGCGGCAGTTCGGTCGGCTCCACGTAGCTCTGCGCCAGGCCGCCCTCGCGGATCGCCACCAGCAACCGGGCCAGTTCGTCGGCGGGCACCGTGAGGGTGCGCCCGACCCGGGCCAGGTAGTCGGTGAGCCCCCGGGCCAGCGTGGCCCGCAGCCGCGCGTCGTGCTGGGCCAGCACCCAGGCGGCCTGCGGGTCGCGGATCGCGTGCAGGGTGAACTCGGTGGTGACCAGGTACCAGTCGCGCTCGGCCGGCTCGATCTCGGCCAGGATCCCGACCAGCGAACGCAGCGTCACCTCTCCCGCCGGCAGCGCCTCGATCCGCTCGGCGACCCCCGCCAGCACCCGCTCGCTGTGCTGGTCGAAGAGCGCCAGGAAGAGCTCCTCCTTGCTGGAGAAGTTGGAGTAGAAGGCGCCCCGGGTGAACCCGGCCCGCTCGCAGACCTGCTCGATCGTGGCCGCGTGGAACCCGTGCTCGGCATAGGTCGCCAGTGCGGCCGCCAGCAGCGCGGCCCTGGTCCGGGGACGGCGGCCGGTGACACCCTTCGGCATCGCTGCTCCTCGTGTTCGCGGGTCGACGCGGCTCACCCTACCGCCGCCCGCACCGGGACCGACCTCGCTCGATACATCGACGTATCGGATACATCTGTGTATCTTTCGGCGTGTCCGCGCTGTGCACACCCCCAGGAGCCCAGTCATGACCACCGAACCCACCCCCGCCGCGCTGCTGGCCGCCGCCGTGGGCCCCGCCCCGGCCGACATCGAGGTCCCGCTGCCGCCCACCTTCGACAGCGTCGAGGCCGAGCGGCAGTACCGCAAGGAGCAACTGGCCGCCGGCTTCCGGCTGTTCGGCAGGTTCGGCTTCTCCGAGGGGGTGGCCGGCCACATCACCGTGCGCGACCCGGAGAACCCGAACTGGTTCTGGGTCAACCCGTTCGGCATGTCCTTCCACCAGATCAAGGCCTCGGACCTGATCCTGGTCGACCACGAGGGCACCCTGCTGCACGGCAACCGGCTGGTCAACAAGGCCGCCTTCGTCATCCACTCCCAGGTCCACGCCGCCCGCCCGGACTCGATCGCCGCCGCCCACTCGCACTCCCTGTACGGCAAGGCCTTCTCCAGCCTCGGCATCCCGCTGGACCCGATCACCCAGGACGCCTGCGCCTTCTTCGAGGACCACGCGCTCTACAGCGACTACCGCGGCGTGGTCAACGAGACCGAGGAGGGCAAGCGGATCGCCGCCGCGCTCGGCAGCTGCAAGGCGGTGATCCTGCAGAACCACGGGCTGCTGACGGTGGGCCAGTCGGTGGCCGAGGCGGTCTGGTGGTTCGTCACCATGGAGCGCTCCTGCCAGGCCCAGCTGCTGGCGATGGCCGCCGGCACCCCCAAGCTGATCGACCGGGAGACCGCGCTGACCACCCGCGGGCAGCTCGGCACCCACCTGGCAGGCTGGTTCCAGGCCCGCCCGCTCTGGGACCAGATCACCGCCTCCGACCCGGACCTGTTCGACTGACCGCCGGCGGCCGCCACCGGCCGCCACCGGCTTCCGACCGACCAGCACCGCCCGCTGCCGACCGACTGCCACCGCCGTTCGACCGACCAGCACCGCCCGCTGCCGACCGACTGCCACCGCCGTTCGACCGACCACCCCAGCCGAGGAGCCCGTCCGTGCCCACTCCCGCCCGTCCGCGCATCGCCGTCCTCGGCGCCGGCAGCATCGGCTGCCACCTGGGCGGCCTGCTCGCCGACGACGCCGAGGTGGTGCTGATCGGCCGCCCCGGCGCGATGGCCGCGATCGAACGGGAGGGGCTCACCCTGACCGGGCCCGGCGAGGCGCTGCGGGTGACCCGCCGCCCGGAGCTCGCGACCGACGCCCGCGCGGCGGCCGGCGCGGACTACGTGCTGGTCACCGTGAAGTCCACCGACACGGTGGCCGCCGCCCGCGAGCTGGCGCCGCACCTGTCCCCGGGCGCCGTGGTGATCAGCTTCCAGAACGGCCTGCACAACCCCGCCCTGCTCCGCGCCGAACTGGCGGACCACCAGGTGCTGGCCGGCATGGTCCCGTACAACGTGGTCCGCACCGGCCCCGCCGCCTTCCACCAGGGCAGCGGCGGCAAGGTGCTGCTGGCGGACTCGCCGCACGCGGCCGCCTTCCTGGCGGCCGCCGCGGGGACCGGACTGCGGGTGGCCGCGCACCCCGACATGCCCGGGGTGCAGGCGGCCAAGCTGCTGATGAACCTGAACAACGCCGTCAACGCGCTCTCCGACCTGCCGTTGCGCGAGCAGCTCGGCCGACGCGCCTACCGGGTGTGCCTGGCCCGCTGCCAGCGCGAGGCGCTCGCCGCGTTCCGGGCCGCCGGCCTCTCCCCCGCGCAGCTGGGCGCCGTCCCGCCGACCCGGATGCCGCTGCTGCTCGGGCTGCCCGACCCGCTCTTCAAGCGGCTGGCCGGGGCCGCGCTGCGGATCGACGCCAAGGCCCGCTCCTCGATGTGGGAGGACCTGCGGCGCGGCCGACCGACCGAGGTGGACGCGCTGCAGGGCGAGGTGGTCGCGCTGGCCGAACGGCACGGGCTGCGGGCACCCGCCTGCGCACGGCTGGTGGAGCTGGTGCACGAGGCGGAACGGGCCGCGCCGGGCACCGCACGCCGCTGGTCCGGGGCGGACCTGCTGGCCGCACTGGGATGACAGGGGCGGACCGGGGTGCCGCGACGGGTTGAACCCGGCCCACAGTGGGCAGGCGAACCAGTGGGACCCGGTCGGCGGCCGGGTCATACGGGTTTGCTCCGTTGGCAGATGTGCCCCGTTGGCAGCGCGCCCGTGAGGAGGTCGGTCCAGGTGGATGCGGTCGAGGTGAATGTGGTCCAGCGCTACGCGGTGTCGCTGCCGGGACCGGTCGGTTGCCACGCGCCGGCCCGGGTGGTGATCGTCCACTGGACCTCGGGCCGGGCCGACGGCTGCCCGGTCTACGCCAACGAGGAGGGCGACTTCCGGGTCACCATCGACGAGCTGGGCGCGGCCCAGCTGCTGGAGGCGGCCGACGGCGCGCAGGCCCAGTGCCTGCACGCGGTGGCGATGCCCTGACGGGAGCGGCGCGGGTCCGGCCGGGCCCGGCGCACCCCGCACGGCCCTGCTGCGAGCGCACCCGCACGGCCCCGCTGCGAGCTCACCCGCACGACCCGGCTTCGAGCTCGACCCTGCTGCGAGCTCACCCGCACGGCCCCGCTTCGACCGCGCGGATTCCTGGGGATGCCTTGGGCATGCCTGCCACTTCCGTGCCCGACAGCGTGGTGAACCTGGTCCGCCGCCGGCGAGAGCCCCTGGTGGTGCAGACCGCCCGGGCCACGGTGGCCGCGGTGCTGGCCTACGTGGCAGCGCTGGCGCTGACCGGCAGCTCCGCGCCGCTGCTCGCCCCGCTGACCGCGCTGCTGGTGGTCCAGGTGACGCTGTACGCCACCGTCACCTCCGGGGCGCGCCGGGTGGTCAGCGTGGTGGCCGGGGTGCTGGTGGCGCTCGGCTTCACCGAACTCGCCGGGCTCACCTGGTGGAGCCTGGGGCTGCTGATCCTGGTCTCGCTGGTCCTGGGCCACCTGCTGCGGGTGGACGAGTTCGTCCCCGAGGTGGCGATCAGCGGGATGCTGGTGCTCGGCGTGGCGCACGCCGCCGAGACCGCCTGGGACCGGATCGCCGAGACCCTGATCGGCGCCGCCGTCGGCGTCCTGCTCAACCTGGTGGTGCCGCCGCCGGTGTACGTGCAGCCGGCCGGCGAGGCGATCGAGGAGCTGGCGGCCCGGATGTCCCGGCTGCTGACCGACATCGCCGCGCGCCCGCGCCCCGAGCTGCCGCTGACCGAGCACTGGCTGGGCGAGGCCCGGGCGCTGGACCGGGAGATCGCGGCGGTGGACACCGAGCTCTCGCGGGCCGAGGAGAGCCTGCGGCTGCACCCGCGGGTGCGCCAGGGCGAGCTCACCCGGCTGGTGATGCGCAGCGGGCTGGACACGCTGGAGGTCTGCGCGGTGGTGCTGCGCACGCTCTGCCGCTCGCTCACCGACCTGGCCCGCGACCAGGGCGGTGCGACTCCGTACGCGGGCGAGGAGGCGGGTCGGCTGAACCGGCTGTTCGGCCACCTGGCGCACGCGGTGGACGGGTTCGGGCGGCTGGTCACGGCCCAGGTGGCCGCCAACGCGGAGCTGGCCGAGGCGGAGCTGAGCCGCTCGCTGGCCGCCGGCCGGCGCGAGCAGGCGGCGGTGTCCGAGCTGCTGCTCAGCCGCTCCACCGCCGAGCCGGCCCGCTGGGAGCTGCACGGCGCACTGCTGGCGAACGTCGGGCGGCTGCTGGACGAGCTGGACGTGGAGCGCCGCTCGCACTGGCTGGCCGAGCAGTTCGACCGCCACCACCGGGTCCGCCAGGCCCAGCGCTCCGTGCTGCACCGCCTGCGCCGCCGCACTCCGGCCCTGCGACGGGTCCGGCGGCGCAGCTGACGGGGCATCGGCGGGCGCCCTTCACGCGAGCGCGGCGCCGGCGCCCGCGAGCGCGTACTCCGGCAGGGCGATGTCGCCGGCCTTGGCGAACTGCTTGGTCAGGATCTGCTTCATCGGCCAGCGCCCCATCGCGCGCATCGAGGCGGCGCGCATCCGGATCGACAGCGCGCTCTCCGGGGCGTAGCCGTTGACCCCGCCGGGCGGCAGCTCCTGCGCCTGCTTGACGTACGGGGCCATCACCTCGTCGTAGCGGCGGAACGCCACCTGGTGGTTGCCGTCGGCGGCGGCCAGTTCGCCGGCCAGCACGTAGCCGCCGACCAGCGCCAGGCTGGTGCCCAGACCGGTGAGCGGGGTGGGGCAGTGCGCGGCGTCGCCGACCAGCGCCACCCGGCCGCGCGAGGCACGGTCCAGCTTGATCTGGCCCAGCGAGTCCAGGAAGAAGTCGTCCGACCGGTGCATCGCCCGCAGCATCCGGGGCACCTGCCAGCCGGTCACCCCGGCGAACCGGCGCTCCACCAGCTCGCGCTGGGCGGCGGTGTCGCGGCGGTCGTAGGCCAGCGGCACCGAGCGGAAGCTCAGGCCCGCCTTGGTCTCACCGGGCAGCCGGCCCGGGCGGGCGGAGGCGACCAGGCCGCCGGGGGCGTTGAACATCTGGAACCAGCCGTCCAGGCCGAAGTCCTCCTGGACGGTGAACCAGGCGGTGTAGACGTCCAGCGGCTTCAGGAAGCGGGACTCGGGCCCGAAGGCCAGCGAGCGGACCACCGAGTGGGTCCCGTCCGCCCCGATCACCAGGCCGAAGCGGCGCGACGCGGCCTTCTCGAAGCTGACCGTGACACCCTCCTCGTCCTGCTCCAGCGCGGTGACGGTGTCGTCGAACAGGTACTCCACCCGGTCGGCGGTGGAGCGGTGCAGCAGCTCGGCCAGGTCGCCGCGGAGGATCTCGATCTCCGAGACGATGCCCTCGCCGCCGAAGGCGTCGGCCGCCATCGTGGCGGTGGGCTGCCCGGCGGCGTCCACCAGCATCAGGCCGCGCTGGTCGACGGCGAGTTCGCGGGCCTGCTCCATCAGCCCCAGGTGCGAGACGACGGTACGACCCGCGCCGCGCAGGTCGACGGTCTGCCCGCCGGGGCGCGGCGCGGGCGCCCGCTCGACGATGGTCACGGTGTAGCCCGCCTGGGTCAGCCAGTGGGCCAGGGCCGGGCCGGCGATGCTGCCGCCCGAGACGAGGACGTTCGTGTTCTTCGAGAGCGTGGTCTTCGACATACCTCGAATGTACGGCGTACGCAGCTAGTGCAGCAACCCTGATTTCCCCCTAGGGGACGGCCCTGATACTGCCATTAGGGGGCACCAGGGGGATTCTGCGCACTAGTGCATTAGTGCGGATGGGGGCCATCCCGTGACTCGCCCGGTCCCCTGCGCGTTGAGCCCTTGAGCCCCCTACCCCAGGAGTCCCGCCATGCGCGCCGCCGTCCGAGCGACCGTCACCACCCTGCTGCTGACCGCCACCGCCCTCACCACCGCACCCGCCTGGGCCGAGGAGTACCCCGCCCCCTCCAAGCAGGAGCACACCTACTCCATCCCGGTCGGCGCGATCAGCGACCTCGGCGACCTCACCAAGGTCGCCAACCTCGGCACCGACTTCGCCCACCTGCTGGGCCAGTAGCCACCGCAGCGGGCGGCGGCGGCCGCCATTAGGCTGGACGGAGCGGTGTCCGGTCCTCTCGCCTCGTCCTGGCTCGGGGGTTCCCCATGCCCACCCACCGCTCCGCCGCCACCGGCCTGCTCGCGGCCGCCCTGCTCGCACTGGCCGCCCTGACCGCCTGCGGCAGCGACAGCAAGTCCAGTACGGCCGCGCCCACCGGCACCACGCCGAGCGCCACGGTCACGGTCACCGCGACCCCGACGCCCTCCCCGACGCCGCCCCCGACACCGACGGTGACGGTCACCCGGCAGCCGACACCCACGGTGACGGTCACCCCGGCCCCGCCGACGACCGTGACCGCACGGCCGCCCGCCACGGTCACCCGCGCCGCGCCGCAGTTCACCAATGCGGCAGCGGTGGTGCAGCAGTACTACCAGGACATCACCGACCACAACTACGCGGCCGCCTGGGCACTCGGCGGTGCGAACATCGCCGGCTCCAGCTACTCCCAGTACGTGGCCGGCTTCGCCACCACGGCCGCGGTGAGCCTGGGGACGGTGAGCGAGTTCGACTCCAGCACGGTCCGGGCGGTGCTCTACGCCACCCAGACCGACGGCTCCGTCAAGGTCTTCCAGGGCACCTACACCGTCACCAACGGCGTCCTGACCGCCGCCGACATCCACCAGATCGGCTGAGCCCGCCGCCCGTCCGGCCGCCCGGCGCACACCGGTACGGACCTGGCGAGCGCGCTCGGCCACCGCGCCGACGAGTGCGCCCCCCAGAGCAATCCGGGCTCCGTGAGAAAAGGTCGAAGGCCGGGACAGCCGTCCCGGCCCCGCCCTAGCGTTGACGCCACGTCATCCGCGCCCGGACACGTGTCGGGGCTGCCGCACGGGGAGCGGGCGCTGGGGGGATGCTGGCATGTGGAGACCGCAGAGCGCTTCCGCCGAGGCTGCCCACAGCCTCTTCCGCACCGTTGACAGCAATCGGTGGGTCGAGGAGGACACCCTCCTGGCCCGCCTCTCACTCGCCCGGAACCTGCTCGGGCTGGCCGTCGTGGTGACGGTGGCCCTGGTGACCGAGGGGGTGGGCAGCTCCGAGTTCAACCCGCTCACGCACCTGCTGTCGCTGCTGGCCGGCGTCGTCTCGACGGTGGTGGCCGTCCTGGCGGTCGGCGTCTTCCTGCTGGTGGTCACGCGTTCCGGGGCGCGAGGGCGGGCGGCGCTGCGACTGCTGGTCCCCGCGCGCACGATGCTGGTGTACCTCGCGGCGGTGCTCGCCCCGTTCCTGATCGGGATCTACGGCTGGCGGCTGATCTTCTCCTTCCACGCCGGGGTGCTGCTCACACTGCTCATGGGAGTACTCCTGTTCGGTCTCGTGGTGCCGCTGGCCCTGGTCGCCGCGGTGGGCACCCGGGACTCGGTCAAGAGCCTGTTCCGGGCAGCGGAGGGGCATCCGCTGCTCGCGCCCGTGGCGACCGTGGTCCTGGTCTGGCTGCAGCCCCGGTTCGTGCTGCTCCTGCAGCAGGCGGACGGCCCCGACACCCTGCCGAAGCTGCTGCTCTTCTACGGCGGACCGGTCGTCGTGACCCTGCTCTCGCTCTTCGAGGTCGCCCGACTGGGCGGCGTGCCGGACGTGGACCTGCGCGGCGGACCGCCCGCGGAGCCGGTGTCGCGCCCGGCCGGGGCACCGCTCGGCGTACCGGTGCTGGCCTGCGTGTCGGCCCTGGTCGGCGGACTGGTCGTCACCGGCACCGCCATGCTGCTGATCAACGCGTCCCTGCAGCAGCACCCGACCGGAGCGCCCGTCGCCCTCAACCTCACCGTCGCCCCGGGGGACCTCGACGCCGGCCGGGTCAGCGCGGACGGGAAGACCGTCGTGGTCACCACCGGCGGGGACACCACCTACCTGTACAGCAGCACGACCAGCGAGCTGCTGACCAGTTGGCACCTCGACCTCGGCAGCACATCCGCGCTCGCGATGAGCCCCGACGGCCGGCTCGTGGCCGTGGCGGGCAACGCCGGTGCCGCCGGCCGCACCCACGGCACCCCAGTCCTCCTGTGGAGCGTTCCGGACCACCGGATCGTCAGCACCCTGCCACTGCCGGCGGGGCAGGGCGACACCTACGTCGCCGACCTCGCGTTCAGCAGTGACGGCACGCGTCTGCTGGCCGCGGTGCACGACAGCCCGACGGTCTGCCAGTGGAAGGTGACCGCCGCGGGCGCCGACCAGGCCCCCAGCACGTTCAAGGCCCCGGACGAGACCGGCCAGGACGTCGGGGTGGTACGGGTCGCCTATGTCGACGGGGACCGGATGATCGCCCTGTCGACCGGGAACGGCACCTACCTGGTCGATGCCGCCACGGGAGCGGTCACGGCCACGGGCACGTACCCGGTCGCGGGGAGCTTCGCGCTCAGCGCGGACGGCCGGACCATGGCGCTGCCCGTCGCGCTCCCCGGCAACCCCGGCTTCGCCGACGCCGTCCAGCTGTGGAACGTCTCCACCCACACCGTCGAACGCACCCTCACCGTGCCCGGCACGGGCCGGCACACCGCCGTCAGTGCACTGGCGCTCAACGACAACGGCTCCCTGCTGGCCGGCGGGGACGCGACCGGCCGGATCTACATCTGGGACATCGGCACCGGCCGACTCGTCACCACGATCCGGAACCAGTCGGGCTACCTCGACACCCACCTCGACGTCACCGACGACACGACCACCCTCCAACAGGTCCCGCGGACCTCCCTGCTGCTCAGCACGGACAGCATCGGCAAGGTGACCCTGTGGAACCTGGCCGCCCTGCCCGGCCCGCGCTCCTGGGCCGGGCCCTGACCCTGACTCGGCTCGGCGAGCCGGGATCGACTGGCGGGCGCACGTCGGCGGCCTGGCGGCCGGCCTGT
>NZ_JBHYKG010000077.1:26174-29862 GCF_042741245.1 Kitasatospora sp. NPDC058965 | reverse complement strand
CGCGCCACTCCTTGACGGAGCGGCGCGGCGCCCGCCCGGCCGTCGTCGCGGCCACGGTCAACAACCCGTGTCGCTGAAGCTCAGGTGCAGACCGGGCAGGGTGAACGAGGCCGCGGTGGTGGCGTAGTTGTCCTGCCGCAGGTGCTGGATGACCACGCCGTTGGCCTGCTGCCCGAAGACCCCGGGCGGGCCCGGGACCCCGGCCTTGTCGAAGGTGGAGGCGTCGCCGCCGATCTCGATGTGGTCGAACTGGGCGTCGCCGGAGAGCAGGTCGGAGTCGGTGGTCAGCCCGCTGGCGGTGACCGGGGTGCCGGCGTTCCCCGCGGTGATCTTCAGGTTGGTGCCGCCGAGGTTGACGCTCTGGCACAGGTTGGTCAGCGTGGCGGTCTTGATCGCGGAGACCGCCACCAGCACCTGCCCGCCGGTGTTCCCGGCGTTCGGGCTGTTGTCGATCATGTTGTCCATGCCGCCGAACTGCTCGAAACCGGTGCCGTCCAGCCGGTCCGCGGTGACCGTGAAGGCCATCCCGGAGATGTTGAACTGGGCGGCGAGCACGCCCTGCGCGGTCAGCGTCATCAGGACGCCGCCGGCCACGCAGGCCGGCACCGCCATCAGTGCCGCGCGGCGCAGCCGGACCCGGCCGCGACGGGGGCGGGCTGGTTCCTCGACGTCGGACGGCGCCGGATCGGGGGTCGGTGCAACGGCCTCGGCCATGGCTGCTCCAGGGTGGGAGGAGAGGGAACCGGTGACAGAGCGACACGTTGTCCTGGCGCGGACAGCGCCCCTGATGTTGGATCAATTGTGCTTTCTGGCAGGGAAGTTGACGATCAGTCCAACAACGGGCCAGCTGTTCGGAAGCTACCTGGGGGTAGCCGACCGGTCAAGGGTTCGCGCACGGCAGATCCGGCTTGCGCCAGTCGCCCCCGGCCGCCTCGGCCAGCGCCAGTCGAGCGGCCGCCTCCTCCGGGCCGATGAACGGCGCCAGTGCGAAGTGCGCCAATGTCCCGATCAGAAGCGGTAGTTCGGCATGCTTGCCGGCCGCGATCCAGCGGTAGACGGTCGCGTGGACGCCGCCGACCACGGTGTCCACCAGCAGCTCGGCCGCCACCCCGGGCGGCGGGTTGGGGCAGCCCGCGAACAGCCGGCGCAGCCGGACCCGCAGGTGCTCGCGGACCAGCCGCCCGGCCGGCCCCACCGCGTCGATCTCCACCACCGCCATGGTGGCGAAGGCCGGCACCTCGGCCAGGATCGCCAGCAGCACCCGCAGCGCCGCGTACACCCCCGCACACCAGTCCGGCTGCCCCGCGACGGCCTCCTCCATCCGCCGGATCACCACCGCCGTGCCGTGCCGGTGCGCCGCCAGGAACGCCTCCTCCTTGCCGCTGAACTGCTCGTAGAAGACCGGCCGGGTGACCCCGGCGGCCTGGCAGATGTCGCTCACCCGGGCGCCGTTGTAGCCGAGTTCGGCCACCGTGCGGACCACCGCGTCGAGCAGCCGGTCGCGTTGGGTGGCGGCCACCACCTCCGGCGGCACCCGGCTCGGGCCGCGCCGGATCGAGCGCGCCGGATCCCGCCCGCTGCGCTCTCCCGGGAGGATCAACTCGCTTGACTGTTGGCCTGGTTCAAGATTTATCCGCAAGGTTCAGCACCATCCCTTGACGCTGGCGTGGGCCAGGTTTACAACCTTCCCAGGTTTTCAATCCACCTGACGCCCTCGCCGCGCCCCGGGACTCGACTCCCCGGTCCGGCGCGGGAGGTGTCGCTCGGCGGTGGCAGCCGCCAGACCCGCCGGCCCGACGCCGGCCGGTTCGGGCCCGCGTGGCCCGTGTGCCGTACCGCTCGTGGCGCCGAGCGGTACGCGCCTGCTCCACGGTCCCTCCAACCGTGCCCCCAGGAGTTCTGCCATGACTCGAACCTACCGTGCCCACAAGCGAGTTGGTGCCACCGTGGCAACCGTCGCCAGCGCCGTGCTGCTCGCTGCGGCGGTGCCGGCGCAGGCCGCCGGCGCCCCCGGCGGCGGGTACGCCGGGATGGGCAGCTGCCCGCTGAGCTCGCCCGCCCTGACCGACCCCACCGACCTGCAGGTCGGCTGCGTGGTCTCGGTGACCAGGGCCGGCAGTTTCACCATCGGAACCACCACGGTGCCGCTCACCTCGCCGATCACCCTGCGCTTCGGGGTCTACTGGGACAAGTCCGCCCCGCAGGTGACCTTCCCCGACGGCAGCAGTGCCAACCAGTACGCGACCGTCGCCCCCGCCGGGGCGCCGCTGTTGGACGCGCAGCCCGCGCAGATCACCATCCCGGGCATCGTCAACTTCCTGCCCGGCCTCACCAGCGTCTTCGCGAAGGTCGAACCGGCCGGCCCGATCACCGACTTCACCCCGCTGGCGGCCGGCGAGTCGTACCCGGTCTTCCGGCTGCCGATCAAGCTCCACCTCTTCAACGCCTTCTTCGGCGACCACTGCTACCTCGGCTCGGACAGCACCCCGATCGTGCTGCGGCCCACCACCGGTACCACCGCCCCGCCGCCGCCCGCCAAGCCGATGACCGGCGATCCGGGCACCATCGCGGTCACCCCCGACCCCAACGGCTTCAACGCCGTGGTGGCCTCGTTCGCCGGCGCCTCGCTGGTGGACAACACCTTCGCGGTGCCCGGCGCCACCGGCTGCGGCCTGGGCGGCAGCCTGGACTGGATCATCGACCTGGCCATGGGCCTGCCCGCCGGGGCCGGCCAGGGCTCGGTCAGCTTCCGGCAGACCGACACCTCACTCGCCCTGGACGCCGACCTGGCCGACCTGACCGGAGCCCTGGGCGCCTCCGCCGGCCACTGACGGCCGCCCCACGACGGCCCGCCGCTCGCCCGGCGGGCCCGCGCCCTCCCCACCGGGGCGCTCCCCCACCCGAAGGAAACAGAGGAACTCCCGTGCGCAATCGCCTCCTCGCGGGCGCGGCCGTGGCCGCCGCCGCCCTCGCCGTCCTGCCCGCCCTGCCCGCCTCGGCGGCCGGCTCCGCCGTGCTCGCCACCGGCGGGACCGGCGGCACCCCGGTCGCCGTCGGCGACGTGCTGACCGCCTCGCTGGCCTCCGGCACCGTCGCCACCATGTACTCCTCGGCCGCCGGCGGCACCGGGGTCAAGTGCTCCTCCTCCAGCTTCAGCGCCACCGTGGTCAGCAACCCGGCCGCGCCCGGCACCGCGGTGGAGAGCCTGACCACCCAGACCTTCGCCAACTGCAGCACCGTCAACGTCCCCGGGGTGCTGGGCGTGAACAGCCTGACGGTGAACAACCTCGCGTACACCAACAGCGTCTCGGACGCGGCCGGCAACCCGGCCACCCTCGCCCCGGGCAGCGCCGGGCCGATCCAGACCACCGTGGTGCTGCGCACCCTGCTCGGCACGGTGACCTGCAAGTACCAGGCCAACCCGACCAGCCTGTCCGGCACCACCTCCAACACCAACCAGTCGATCGGCTTCGCCAACCAGACCTTCTCGCTCAGCAGCGGCCCCGGCACCTGCTTCGCCAACGGCTACTTCACCGCGGCCTACGGGCCGGTGGCCGACACCGGCCAGGGCGGCGCCTCGGTCTACGTGAACTGACGCCCGGTCCCGGTACCGGCCGGGCCGCCCCCCCCCCTCGGGGGCCCCGCGGCCGGCCACGCAGCCCCCCCCGGGGGAACAGACCGAACAAAA
>NZ_JBHYKG010000077.1:0-26164 GCF_042741245.1 Kitasatospora sp. NPDC058965 | reverse complement strand
CGGCCGCCGCGCGCCTTGGGGGCCGGCGGCGGCCGGATCCGCTCCCGAGCGTGGCTGACGCTCCGTCACATCGACTGCGGCACGACCGGTTTCGGCCGGGCCCGATTGACAGTGCGGGGCCGCGCGGGTTGGCTCGTGACGCCCGCCGTTCGGGCACCGGCCGCGGGGACGGCCGTCACGGGAGGGGAACCCATGTTCAGGATCGAGCGATCGGCCGTGCTCCGCGCGGTCGGTGTCGTCACCGTTGCCGCCGCACTGGCCGGCGGCACCGCGCTGCCCGCGGGGGCGCAGCCGGCCGACGGTTCGCCGGCCCAGGTCTGCCTGGCGCCCGGCGGCGCGCAGCCCGACGCGGCCGCCTCGCCGGACGCGATCAGCGCGGACGGGCACACGGTGGTCTTCGACTCCGCCGCCACCAACCTGGTGCCGGGCGGCGGGGACGGCAGCAACGGGATCTACGCCTGCGACCTGCACAGCGGGCGGGTGCAGCGGGTGGACGTCGCGGAGTCGGGCGCCCGGCCGAACGGCTACGGCTACGGCGGCGCCGTCAGCGCGGACGGCCGGTACGTGGCCTTCACCTCCACCGCGGACAACCTGGCGCCCGGCGCCACCCGGGGGATCGAGAACGTCTTCCTGCGCGACCTGCGGCGCGGGCGCACCGAGCTGATCAGCGTGGGCAGCGGCACCGGGCCGCAGGTCGGCATGAGCACCTGGCCCGGCATCAGCGCGGACGGCCGGTACGTGGCCTTCGGCTCCAGCCGCGCCGACCTGGTGCCGGGCGACACCAACAACGTCGCCGACATCTTCGTGCGCGACCGCCGGGCCGGCACCACGGTGCGGGTCTCGGTGCACAGCGACGGCACCCAGGGGACGGTCGGCTCGGCGTTCCCGTCGGTCAGCGCGGACGGTTCCCGGGTGGTCTTCGTCGGCCGGGACCGGAGCCTGGGCGACGCACCCGCCGCCCCCGCCGCGCCGACCACCGGCGCGGCGCCCCGACTGGCCCGGTTCTACCCGCTGTTCAGCCACGACCTGCGCACCGGGAAGACCGTGGCGGCCAGCGTGGAGCCGAACGGCGTCACCGCCGACGTGACCAACGGGACGATCAGCGCCGACGGCCGGTACGCGGAGTTCACCTCGCTGGACAACAACTACCGGGCGCCCAGCCAGGTGATGGTGCGCGACCTGGAGCGCGGCAGCACCGTCCTGGTGAGCGCGGCGCCGGACGGCAGCGAGGCCGACCGGGACGCGTCGCTGGCCGGGCTGAGCGCCGACGACCGCTACGCCTTCTTCGGCTCGGCCGCCACCAACATGCTGCCGGGCGGCACCCCGGGCGCCTACGCGTACTACCGCCGGGACCTGCGCACCGGCCGCACGGAGCGGCTGTTCGAGCTCCCCGGCGAGGTGGGCGCCGCCACCGCCGGCCAGGGCCCGGCCGTCGACGGGTCCGGGTGCACGCTGGTCTTCGGCGGCGACGGCAGCAAGCTGGTCCCGGGCGACACCAACCAGAACCCGGAGCTGTTCGCGGCCCGCCTGCACCGGCACTGACCACGGCACCGCGCCGGCCCGGTGGGACCGCCCGGGCCGGCCGCCGGCGCCCGGCTCAGAGCTTGGGCAGCAGTGCCCGCGCCGCCGACAGCAGCGGGTCCCAGACCGGCGAGAACGGCGGCGCGTAGCCGAGGTCCTGGAAGAGCAGCTGGCGGACCGTCAGCCCGGCGCCCAGCGCCACCGCGGCGGCGTCGACCCGCTTGGCGGTCCCGCCGCCGCCGACCAGCTGGGCGCCGAGCAGCCGGCCGCTGCCCGGTTCGGCGAGGAGCTTGACGGTCAGCCGCTCGCTGCCCGGGTAGTACCGGGCCCGGGTGGTCGACTCGACCCGGACCGAGACGGCGGCCAGCCCCGCGGCGGCCGCCTCGCGCTCGTTCACCCCGGTGCGGGCGATCTCCAGGCCCCGGACCTTGGTGACCGCCGTCCCCACCACGCCGGGGAACGCCAGCTCCTCGCCCGCCAGGTCGGCCCCGATCACCATGCCCTGCTTGTTCGCGTGGGTGCCCAGCGCCACGTGCTGGTGCCGCCCGGAGACCAGGTTGAGCACCTCCACGCAGTCGCCGCCGGCCCACACCCCGGGCACCCGGGCGCCGTCCGCGTCCAGCACCCGCATCCGCTCGTCGGTGCGCAGCCCGCCGTGCACCCCGAGCGCCAGGCCGGCCGCCCTGGCCAGCCCGGTGCGCGGCCGCACCCCGAGCCCGAGCACCACCAGCTCCCCCGGGTGCTCCCCGACCGTGCTGCGCACCGCCCGCGCCCGGCCGTCCGGCCCGCACAGCACCTCGACCGCCTCCGCCCCCGGGACCACCTCCACCCCCAGCTCCACCAGCCCGCGCCGGACCAGCTCGCCCAGCTCCGGGTCCAGGCCCGGCATCGGCTCGGGCGTGCGGTGCACCAGGGTCACCCGGTAGCCGCGCAGCAGCAGCGCCTCCACCATCTCGATCCCGATGTAGCCGCCGCCCACCACCACGGCCCTGGGGTGCTCGCCGGAGCGGCCCAGCGAGTCCAGCAGCGCCTCGCCGTCCGGCAGGGTGTGCACGGCGTGCACGCCGGGCGCGTCGAACCCGGGCAGCGCGGGCCGGACCGGCTCGGCGCCGGTGGCCAGCACCAGGCGGTCGTAGCCGGTCCACCACTCCTCGCCGGTGTCCAGGTCGCGGCTGCGCACCCGGCGCCCCGCCAGGTCCAGCTCGACCACCTCGGTGCCGGTGTGCAGCTCGATCCCGCGGGCCCGGTGCTGCTGCGGGGTGCGGGCCACCAGGTCGTCCCGCTCGGCCACCAGACCGCCGGTCCAGTACGGGATGCCGCAGGCGGAGTACGAGGTGAACGCGCCCCGTTCGAAGACGGTGACCCGCAGCCGGTCGGACCCCAGCCGGCGCCGGGCCTGCGAGGCCGCCGACATGCCGGCCGCGTCCCCGCCGACCACCACCAGACGTTCCGTCATCTCCACTCCCCTGCGCCGCGCCGGACACTCCGGTCGCAAGCCTGCCATGCCCGCCCGGGGCCGCCGCGCAGGCGGTCAGCTCCGCCGCACCGCCGACCGGGCCTCGGCCAGCGCCAGGCCGGTCACCGAGACCAGCAGCAGGCCGATCCCGGCCAGTTCGGCCGCCGTGAGCCGCTCGCCGAGCAGCAGCACCGCGATCAGCGCCGCGCTGACCGGTTCCACCAGCGCGATCACCGAGGCGGTGGTGGCCCGCACCACGCTCACCCCGGCGAAGTACAGGCCGTAGGCGAGCGCGGTCGGCACCGCGGCGACGTAGGCCAGCAGTGCCAGCGTGCGGCCGAGACCGACCGGACTCGGCCGCACCCCCTCCGCCCACGCGAACGGGAGCACCAGCAGCGCGCAGACCAGGAAGGAGTAGAAGGTGCTGGCGAAGGCCCCGGTCCCGGCCCCGGGCCGGCGCCCGTGCAGCGTGATGGCCGCGTAGCCGGCCGCCGAGAGCAGCGCCCAGGCCAGGCCGCCGGGCCGCAGCTGCCCGCCGCCGGCCCCGCCGAGCACCAGCACCGCGAGTCCGGCGACCGCGCCGGCCACCGCCGTCACGCCGCCGGCGCCGAGCTCCTCGCCCAGCAGCAGCCGCGCCCCCAGGGCCACCAGCACGGGCGCGGCCCCCAGCGTGACCACGGTGGCGACCGCCAGGCCGGTGCCGTGCACCGCCTCGAAGTAGGCGACCTGGAACAGCGTCAGGCCGGTGCCGTTGACCAGCAGCCGGACCGGGTCGGGCCGCCGCAGCCGGGCCCGCCGGCCGCCCGGCGCGACGGCCGCGGCGAGCAGCAGCACGGCCGCCCCGCCGACCGAGCGCCAGAAGGTGAGCGCCACCGGGCCCAGCCCGCTGCGCCCGAACAGCAGGGCTGCGGCGGCGCCGGCGGTTCCCCAGGCGGTGGCGGAGGCCAGCAGGTAGAGCAGTCCGCGCCCGACCGACAGCGGGCGCGACAGAGCAACAGGTGCAGTGGACAAGGGGTTCTCCCGACGAAGACGCGAAGTGACGAGCGGTCGCATCCGCGGGCGGAACCGGTGGGTGGGCCCACTCCGGGCGGCACGCCGGTCCACGGGGGGACCTGGCGGGCCGGGAGGGGCCGCCGGGCAGGCCGCCGTGCCCCGGGGCTTCACCCCGGAGGAGGGCCTGCGTGGCCGAGCCGCCCGCTCAGACGGCGGG
Organism: Kitasatospora sp. NPDC058965; assembly: GCF_042741245.1. NCBI lineage: Bacteria > Bacillati > Actinomycetota > Actinomycetes > Kitasatosporales > Streptomycetaceae > Kitasatospora > Kitasatospora sp. NPDC058965. The sequence goes on along the minus strand of NZ_JBHYKG010000077.1, from coordinate 21,977 downwards.
CGGGGGGAGGACTGCACTGGTCGGCATGGGCACAGCCTAACCGTCGCGGGACCCGCCGGTGGCGCCCCGTAGGGTCGGAGGCATGCAGCTGCGCTCCGTGAACATCGGCCGTCCCCGTCCCAACCCGTGGAAGCCGGTCGACCTGACCGGCATCGACAAGCGGCCGGTGACCGGCCCGGTCGCGGTGGCCGCACCCGGCCCCAAGGGGACCGGGGCGGTGGGCCTGGCCGGCGACCGGGTCTTCGACGTCAAGCACCACGGCGGCGACGACCAGGCGGTGTACGCCTACGCCCGGGAGGACCTGGACGGCTGGCAGCAGGAGCTCGGCCGCGAGCTGCCCGACGGGGTCTTCGGCGAGAACCTCACCACCCTGGGCCTGGACGTCAACGGCGCGCTGATCGGCGAGCGGTGGCGGATCGGCGAGCAGGTGGTGCTGCAGGTCACCGGCCCGCGGGTGCCGTGCGGCACCTTCCAGGGCTGGCTGGACCGGGCCGGCTGGATCAAGCGGTTCACCGGGGCCGCGCTGCCGGGTGCCTACCTGCGGGTGGTCCGGGGCGGCGAGATCGCCGCGGGCGACCGGCTGGAGCTGGTGCACCGCCCCGACCACGAGGTGACCGTCGCGTTCTGCTTCCGCGCCCTGACCGCCGAGCCCGACCTGCTGCCCCGGCTGCTCGACGCCCACGAGGACCTCCCGGCCCGGGAGGTCGAGAAGATCCGCGCCCGGCTGGCCGGGCCGCGCGGAGCCTGAGGCACCCCGCGGCGGCCCGGTGACCGACCGGTAGGCTGCCCCGAACAGTCGTCCGACCAGCGAGGGAGCCCCTGTGACCGGTACCGCCGCGACACCCCGCCTGACGGTGGTGGGCATCGGGGCCGACGGCTGGCCCGGTCTCGCCGAGAGCGGCCGGCAGGCGCTGCGCACGGCCGAGGCGGTGGTCGGGGCTCCCCGGCAGCTGGAGCTGCTGCCGGGCGAGGTCGCGGCCGAGCGGATCGCCTGGCCCTCCCCGCTGCGCCCGGCGGTGCGCGGGCTGTTCGCCGGGCTGGCCGGTCGCCGGGTGGCGGTGCTGGCCAGTGGCGACCCGATGTTCTACGGGATCGGGCGCACCCTGGCCGAGGAGTTGGGCGCCGAGCGGCTGCACGTGCTGCCGCACCCGTCGTCCGTCTCGCTGGCCTGCGCCCGGCTGGGCTGGCCGGTCGAGGAGACCGCCGTGGTCAGCCTGGTCGGCCGGGACCGGGCGGCGCTGGCCGGCGCGCTGTACGACGGCCGCCGGCTGCTGGTGCTGAGCGCGGACGCCGACACCCCCGCCCTGGTGGCGGCCCTGCTGCGCGAGCACGGCTTCGGCGCCAGCGGGCTGCGGGTGCTGGAGCGGCTCGGCGCCGCCGCCGAGCGCGAGCTGACCGGAACGGCCGACCACTGGCCGCACCCGCCGGGCGACCCGCTCAACCTGGTCGCGGTGGACTGCCGGGCCGACGGGCCGACCGTCCGCCCCCACCTGGTCCCGGGCCTGCCCGACCAGCTCTTCGAGAGCGACGGGCAACTGACGAAGCGTCACGTCCGGGCGGCCACCCTGGCCGCGCTGGCCCCGGCGCCCGGCGAGCTGCTCTGGGACATCGGCGGCGGCTCCGGCTCCATCGGCATCGAGTGGCTGCGCGCGCACCCGAGCTGCCGGGCCGTCAGCGTCGAGCGCGATCCGGTGCGGGCCGAGCGGATCACCCGCAACGCCCGGGCCCTGGGTGTGCCCCGGCTCACCGTGGTGACCGGCGGGGCGCCGGCGGCGCTGGCCGGACTGCCGCGCCCGGACGTCGTCTTCGTCGGCGGCGGGCTCACCGCCCCCGGCCTGCTGGACGCGTGCTGGAGCGCGCTCGGCGAGGGCGGCCGCCTGGTCGCCAACGCGGTGACCCTGGAGTCGGAGGCGCTGCTCACCGAGTGGTACCGGCGCCGCGGCGGCGAGCTGGTCAGGCTCGCGGTCGCGCACGCCGTCCCGGTGGGCGGGTTCACCGGGTGGCGGCAGGCGATGCCGGTCACCCAATGGTCGGTCGTCAAGCGAGGAGAAGCCCTGTGACCGTCTACTTCATCGGTGCCGGCCCGGGGGCCGCCGACCTGATCACGCTGCGCGGGGCGCGGCTGCTGGAGCAGTGCGGGGTGTGCCTGTACGCGGGCAGCCTGGTGCCGCAGGAGCTCCTCGACCACTGCCCGGACGGCGCCAGGCTGGTGGACACCGCCAAGCTGAACCTGGACGAGATCACCGCCGAGCTGGTCGCCGCGCACGCCGCCGGGCAGGACGTGGCCCGGCTGCACTCCGGCGACCCCTCCGTGTTCAGCGCGATGGCCGAGCAGATCCGCCGGCTGGAGGCGGCCGGCGTGCCGTACCGGGTGGTCCCCGGCGTGCCCGCCTTCGCGGCGGCCGCCGCGGCGCTCGGGCGCGAGCTCACCGTGCCGACGGTGGGTCAGACCGTGATCCTGACCCGGATCGCCCAGCAGGCCACCCCGATGCCGGAGGGCGAGGACCTGGCCACCCTGGGCCGCAGCCGGGCACTGCTGGTGCTGCACCTGGCGGCCCGTTACGTGGACCGGGTGGTCGAGGAGCTGCTGCCGCACTACGGCGCCGACTGCCCGGCCGCCGTGGTCGCGCTGGCCAGCCGGCCGGACGAGCTGGTGCTGCGCGGCACCCTGGCGGACATCGCGGACCGGGTGAAGGCGGCGGGCGTGCTGCGCACCGCCGTCATCATGGTCGGCCGCACCCTGGGCGCCGAGCAGTTCCGCGACAGCCACCTGTACTCCTGCGACCGGGACCGCTCGGTCCAGCCGTAGCCGCTCAGTCCGCCCCGACGACCAGCCCGCCGATCTCGGTGCTGCCGTCCGGACCGGGCGCGGCCAGCAGCCGGGAGCCGCGCCCCTGGCTGACCGTGATCGGCCGGCCCAGCTGCGCGGCGAGCAGCAGGGCGGCCGCGCCGGTGGCCTCGTCCTCGTCGATGCCGTCGCCGCGGCCGGGGAAGCCGCGGGCGCGGATCCGCCCGGCGGCCTCGTCCTGCCAGGCCCAGGCGTACACCCACTCCCCGGGCTCGGGCACCGCGAGCGCGTCGACCTGCGCCGGGCTGTCGTACTGCCGCAGCGTGCGCGGGGGGACCCACTCGGCCCGGGCGCCGATCCAGGTGATCCCGTCGGCCTGCCGGACCGGGATCCGCCCCACCGGGAGCTCCAACTGGGGCAGCCCGAGCAGCCGGCCCACCCCGACCAGCGGGTACCCGGCGAACGGGAGCGGCCGGCTGGTGGTGTAGATGTCCACCCGGCCGCGCTCCGCGTCGTCGATGAACACCGTCTCGCTCAGGCCCAGTTCACGGGCGAGTGCCTGCCGGTCGGCGGCCGCGGGGACGGCGCGGCCGTCACGCACCACGCCGAGCACGTTGCCGCCCCCGCCGTCGGGGGCACAGAACACACGCAGGAACAGGACGTCAGGAGTCATGCCGACATTCCATCAGCTCCGGTTGGCCCGGGGCGCGCACCGGCCGACCACCGTGCCCGCCCGGTCGATGCAGATCACGTCCACCGCCACCGGCGCCTCGCGCAGCACCTCCAGCGCGGTGGCCCGGGCCGCCTCGGCGACCGCGTCGCCGAGCGGCACCCCGGCCGCCCGGCACAGCTGCACCGCCTGCAGCCCGGTGTTGGCGGCCGCCACCGCGGCCACCAGCTCCTCGTCCGCGCCGGCCGTGCGGGCCAGGCCGGCCAGGAAGCCCTTGTCCACCTGGGAGCGCGCGGAGTGCAGGTCCAGGTGGCCGGCGGCCAGCTTGGAGAGCTTGGCGAAGCCGCCGGCGATGGTCAGCCGGGCCACCGGGTGGCGGCGCAGGTACTTCAGCACCGCGCCGGCGAAGTCCCCCATGTCCAGCAGCGCGTCCTCCGGCAGCCCGTACTCCGCCACCGCCACCCGCTCCGAGGTCGACCCCGTGCACCCGGCGACGTGGCTGCGCCCGGCCGCCCGGGCCACGTCCACCCCGCGCCGGATCGAGTCGATCCAGGCCGAGCAGGAGTAGGGCACCACGATCCCCGTGGTGCCCAGCACCGAGAGCCCGCCCAGGATGCCGAGCCGCGGGTTCCAGGTCGAGCGGGCGATCTCGGCCCCGTCGTCGATCGAGATCTCGATCTCCACGTCCCCGGCGCCGCCGTGCCGGGCGGCCGCCGCGGCCACCGCCTCGCGCATCATCTGCCGCGGTACCGGGTTGATCGCCGGCTCCCCCACCGCCAGCGGCAGGCCGGGCTTGGTCACGGTGCCCACCCCGGGTCCGGCCCGGAACACCACACCGGTGCCCGGCGCACCGAGCCGCACCGTGGACCGCACCACGGCGCCGTGGGTCACGTCGGGGTCGTCGCCGGCGTCCTTCACCACCGCCGCCATCGCCTGCCGGCCCGGCGTCAGCTCCTCCCCCGCCAGCGCGAAGGCCGGCTGCTGCCCCTTCGGCAGCGTGATCACCACCGGGTCCGGGAACTCGCCGGTGAGCAACGCGGTGTACGCGGCCGCGGTGGCCGCGGTGGCGCAGGCCCCCGTGGTCCAGCCCGGCCGCAGCCCGCTGGAGCGCAGCTGTCCGGCCCGCCCGCCGCCGGCGGCCCCGGCCGCCGTACCCTCAGACATCCGACCCCCCACTGGAGGAACCCGTGCGGCACATCCTGATCCTCGGCGGCACCACCGAGGCCCGGCAGCTGGCGGCGGCGCTGGCCGCCGAGCCGTCGGTCCGGGTGACCAGCTCGCTGGCCGGCCGGGTGGCCGAGCCGCGGCTGCCGGTGGGGCAGGTGCGGGTGGGCGGGTTCGGCGGGGCGGCGGGCCTGGCCGACTGGCTGCGCGAGCAGCAGGTGCACACCCTCATCGACGCCACGCATCCCTTCGCCCAGGTCATCAGCCGCAACGCGGCCGAGGCGGCCGCCGCTGTCCATGTTCCCCTGCTCACGCTGCGCCGGCCCAGCTGGGTCCCCGTCGAGGGCGACCGGTGGCACTTCGCGGACTCGCTGGCCGGGGCCGCCGAGCTGCTGCCGGGCCTGGGCACCCGGGCGCTGCTGACCACCGGGCGGCTGGGCCTGGCGGAGTTCGTCGGGGTCACCGGGGTGCACCTGGTGGCCCGCTCGGTGGAGCGGCCGGACCCGCCGCTGCCGCCCCGGCTGACCGTGCTGCTGGAGCGCGGCCCGTTCACCCGGGACGGCGAGCGGGCAGTCTTCCGCGAGCACCGGATCGACCTGCTGGTCACCAAGGACAGCGGCGGCGCGGCCACCGCCCCCAAGCTGGCCGTGGCCCGCGAGCTCGGCCTGCCGGTGGTCGTGGTGCGCCGCCCGGCGGCCTGCGCCGGTGGCACTGTGGTGACTGATGTGCCCCAAGCGCTGGGCGAGTTGGGTCTGCACTGAGGTAACTTCGTGGTCCGAAACAACTGCCGAGAGGAGCCGCACAGGTGGTCAGACCGATCAAGGACATCGCGGTGCCGGACCAGCGCGGCAAGCTGGCCGTGGTGACCGGGGCGAACAGCGGGATCGGCTTCGAGACGGCCCGGCGGCTGGCCCTGGCGGGCGCCGAAGTGGTCCTGGCGGTGCGTGACCCGGCCCGCGGTGAACGGGCGGTGGAGCTGATCGCCGCCGAGGGGGCCGACCGGGTCGTCACCCACACCCTCGACCTGGCCAGCCTGGACTCGGTCGCCTCGTTCGCCGACGTCCTGCTGGAGCGCGGCCGCCCGGTCGACCTGCTGGTCAACAACGCCGGGGTGATGGCGGTGCCGGACCGGCTGGCCACCAAGGACGGCTTCGAGCTCCAGTTCGGCACCAACCACCTGGGCCACTTCGCCCTCACCGGCCGACTGCTGCCGCTGCTGCGGGCCGCCGCCCGGCCCCGGGTGGTGACCGTCTCCAGCCTGGCCGCCCGGCTCGGCCGGATCGACCTGACCAATCTCAACTCCGAGCGCCGCTACCGCCCGTGGGAGGCCTACGGGCGGGCCAAGCTGGCCAACCTGGTGTTCGCCCAGGAGCTGGCCCGGCTCAGCGCCCGGCACGACTGGGGCGTGCGCAGCCTGGCCGTGCACCCCGGCGTCACCCGCACCGAACTGGTCAACAACGGCCCGCTGCTGGGCCGTCCGGCGCCGCGGCTGAGCGTCACCCAGTGGGCGATGCGGATTCCGGGCGTCGCCCAGGACCCGGTGCGCGGCGCGCTGCCCACCCTGGTCGCGGCGACCAGCGAGCAGGCGGTGAACGGCGGGTACTACGGTCCGGACGGGCTGCTGGCACTGACCGGGCTGCCCGCCGCCGCCCGGGTGCCGCGCCGGGCCCGCGACCTGGTGGCGGCGGCCCGCCTCTGGACCGCCTCGGAGCAGCTCACGGGGGTGGGCTTCCCGGCCCGGCCGAGCAGTTGACGCACCGTCAGGACCGTGGCACCGGCACCGCTCCGTCGATCCACAGCGCCCACGCCAGCTCGTAGGCGCCGGACCGGCCCCCCGTCAGTTCGCGCTGCAGCAGCCGCTCGGCGGTGCGCAGGTGGTCGAGCACGGTCTGGTGGTGCAGCCCCAGCGCGGCCTGGGTGTCGCGGGCGTTGGCGCCCGCGCGCACCCAGGCGGCCAGGGTGCGCAGCAGCGGGCGCCGGTCGCCGGCCAGCGGGTCGAGGAAGGAGCGGCTCCAGGCCCGGGCCGCCTCGCCGTCCAGCACCGCGGCCAGCGGGACCTCCGGCACGGGCACCGGCGGCCGGTCGTGGACCAGCAGTTGGAGCGCCAGGTCGAGCACCGCGCGGTCCCGGAACGAGCCCCAGTCCAGCCCCAGCGCGCCGCTCGCCCGCTCGATCCGGCGGGCCACGGTGTTGCGGTGCACGTCCAGCAGCAGCCCGGTCTGGCCGTGGCTGAAGGCCAGCGCCAGCCGGGCGGTCTCCACCGCCTCCTCGCGCTGCCCGCGCGGCAGCACCAGGACCGGGTGCAGCAGGTGCTCGGCCCAGCTGCCGGCCCTGGCGTCCAACAGTTGGGCCAGCCGGGTCTGCCCCTGGTAGAGCGCGTGCCGCTGCGGCAGCCGGCGGGCCACCGCCAGCGCGTTGAACGCCTCCCGGTAGGCGTCGGCGGTGCGGGCCAGCTCCACCGTGGTGCTGCCGCCGATGCTGTGCCCGCCGATCCCGGTCAGGCCCTCGCGCAGGGCCAGCCCGGTCGGGCACCAGCCGTGGGTGTCCAGCACGGTGCGCGGGGCGACCGGACCGAGCACGATCAGGTGCCCCTCGTTGGCCGGGCAGCGCACCACCAGCGCCCGGCCGGCCAGTGCGGCGCCCAACTGCTCGCCGGCCCGGTCGCGTTCGGCCGCCCCGCAGTCCACCAGGTAGACCCGGGCCTGCTCGTGCACCAGCACCCCCGGGGCCAGTGGCGCCACCGTCCGTCTGGCCAGCGTGGTCTGACCGCCCATCAGCAGCTGGAAGGCGGCCACCCGCAGCGAGGCGGATACCTCGCGCAGCCGGACCCGCTCGGCGGCCGCGGCGCGGGCCTGCAGCAGCCGGTCCAGCACCGTCTCGGCGTGCGCGATCAGCCGCATCTCGGCGGCGCCGAACGGCTCCGCGCGGCGCAGCGCCAGCACGGCGCGGACCGGGCGGCCGATCGGGAAGAGCCGCGGCGCCGGCCCGGACCCCGGCCCGGGCGCCGGTGCGCCGGGCAGCAGTTCGGCGAGGTCGGCCGCCAGGTGGCGGGCCAGCCAGGACACCACCCGGTCCGGCCCGTCGGGCCGGTCCCCCTGCAGCCGCAGCTGGTCCAGCAGGTCGTCCAGCCGTCGGCCGAACTCCGGTTCCTCATGGGCGCGCAGCGACATCGGACGCTCCCTCCTGACGGGGCTCGCGACGGTCTCCGGGCGCGGGACCGCAGCCGACGGCCCGCAGGTCGCGGCAGCGTATCCCGCTCGACCGGGCCGAGTGTGCAGGGGTGAGGGTCGGGACCGATCGGACTGTGCACGGATGAGGTACCGAGTCCGATCTTCGGGACCGTACTGTCGGACGTGTCGTCCGGAACCGTCCGGGTCCGTGGGGAAGCGGCTGCCGGACGGGGGACGGCAGCCGTGCCCGGCGCCGCTGCGGGTGCGACCGGTCGGCCGGGCCGGCCGGTCACGGTCCCCGGTCCGGGCTCCTGTTCCCGGGCCGGGGGTCCGTCGCGCCCGCCCGGGGCCCGGCCGGCCCCCCACCCGGCCGGGCCCCGTTCTTGTCATGCTCCTGGCGCTACTGCTCCTCCGGGTAGCGGCGCGGCGTCCAGACCGTCTCCTCGCCCGGGGTGCGCTCCTGCCACTGGGTCTGCGAGGAGCCGATCAGCAGGATGGTGCGCATGTCCACCTCGGCCGGGTCCAACTCGGCGAGCTCCACCGTGCGGACCCGCTCGGTCGGCCCGCCCACGTCGCGCGCCAGCACCACCGGCGTCCCGGGCGCGCGGTACTCCAGCAACAGGTCCCGGGCCAGGCCGACCTGGGTGGTCCGACTGCGCGAGCCCGGGTTGTACAGCGCCAGCACCAGGTCCGCCGCCGCGGCCGCGCGCAGCCGCGTCTCCACCGCCGACCAGGGCTTGAGCCGGTCGGAGAGCGAGACCACCGCGTAGTCGTGCCCCAGCGGCGCACCGGCCCGCGAGGCGGCCGCGTGCGCGGCGGTCATACCCGGCAGGATCCGCACCGGCACGTCCCGGTACGGGTCGGTGCCGGCCACCTCCAGCACCGCGGTGGCCATCGCGAAGACGCCCGGGTCGCCGGAGGAGACCACCGCGACCCGGTGGCCGCGCCGGGCCAGGTCGAGCGCGAACTCGGCCCGCTCGGACTCCACCTTGTTGTCCGAGGCGTGCCGGGCCTGCCCGGCCCGCACCGGCACCCGGTCCAGGTAGGTGGTGTAGCCCACCAGGTCGGTGGCGTTGGCCAGTGCCCCGCGCGCCTCGGCGGTCAGCCACAGCGGTCCGGCCGGTCCGGTGCCGACCACCACCACCTCGCCGCGCTCGGGCGCGGGCTTGGGCTGGTGCAGCCGGCTGGGCAGCAGCGCGACCGAGAAGTAGGGGACGGTCTGCGGGTCCACCCCGGCCAGCGCCTCGGTCCGCTCGCCGGGCATGGTGGCCCGCTCCACGTACCGCGCCTCGTCCAGCCGGCCGGCCCGCTCCAGCGCCCGGCGGACGGTGGGGAAGGTGCGGCCGAGCTTCATCACCACGGCCGAGTCGGCGGCGGCCAGCCGGGCTGTCAGCTCCTCCTCGGGCAGCGTGCCCGGAATGACCGTCAGCACCTCCTCGGCCTCCACCAGCGGCACACCCGAGCGGGCGGCGGCCGCGCTGATCGAGGTCACGCCGGGCACCACCTCGGTCGGGTAGCGGTGCGCCAGGCGCTTGTGCATGTGCTGGTAGGAGCCGTAGAAGAACGGGTCGCCCTCGGCGAGGATCGCCACGTCGCGCCCGGCCTCCAGGTGCGCGGCCAGCCGCTCGGCGGCCTCCTCGTAGAACTCCTCCAGCGCACCCCGGTAGCCGCCCGGGTGGTCGGTGGTCTCCACCGTGACCGGGTAGACCAGCTTCTCCTCGATCTGGCTGCCCGTCAGGTAGCGCTCGGCGATCGACCGGGCGATCGAGCGGCCGTGCCGGGCGCTGTGGTACGCGACCACGTCCACCCGGCCGATCAGCTCGGCCGCCCGCACGGTGAGCAGGGAGGGGTCGCCGGGACCGAGCCCGACGCCGTACAGCCGCCCGGTCACTCGACCTCACTCGCGATCGCGTTGAGCGCGGCGGCGGCGATCGCGCTGCCGCCGCGGCGCCCGCGCACCACCAGGTGCTCCAGGCCGGCGGGGTGCTCGGCCAACGCCTGCTTGGACTCGGCGGCGCCGACGAAGCCCACCGGCACGCCGATCACCGCGGCCGGGCGCGGCGCACCCGCCTCGATCATCTCCAGCAGCCGGAACAGCGAGGTCGGCGCGTTGCCGACCGCGACCACCGAGCCCGCCAGCCTGTCCCGCCACAGCTCCATCGCGGCAGCGCTGCGGGTGGTGCCCAGCTCCGCGGCCAGCCCGGGCACCCGCGGGTCGGACAGGGTGCAGACCACCTCGTTGTCGGCCGGCAGCCGCTTGCGGGTCACCCCGCTGGCCACCATCGACACGTCGCACAGGATCGGTGCGCCGGCCCGCAGGGCCGCCCGGGCGTCGGCCACCACGTTCGGGGTCCACAGCAGGTCGGCGACCAGGTCGGTCATCCCGCAGGCGTGGATCATCCGGACCGCCACCTGGGCCACGTCGGCCGGCAGGTCGGCGAGGTCGGACTCGGCGCGGATGGTGGCAAAGGACTCGCGGTAGATCGCCGCGCCGTCCTTCTCGTACTCGATCACGTGGTCCTCCGGGCGTCGGCGACCGCCGCCGCCATCTGATGGTTCGTCACTTCGGTGGTGCTGCCTGACTGCTGGGAGATCCGATAGGTGTCGGGGCCGGTGGCCAGCACGTCCACCCACTGCCCCGACGGGTGACCGCAGCGGCGCTCGCAGCCGGACCAGTGGACCGGCAGGCCGCCGGACCCGGTGGTGGCGTCGAGCCCGGCGGCGGCGTCGGCGCGCACGTCGGCCAGCGACTTGGCGCAGCCGGGCGCGCCGGTGCAGGCGGTGGCCCCCTCCCAGGGGGAGGCCGGGTCGGTGCGCAGGCCGGGGATCGCCACGGCCGCCACGCCCGGGAGCACCACGCTGCGCCAGGGGGTGACCCGCAGGCCGTCGTGGGCCGCGTCGGCGAGCCGGTGCCACTGCTCGGCGCCCGCCCGCCCGAACCGCAGCCCGACCACCAGCGCGCCGGGGTGCCGGCCGACGGCGGGCCGGGTACCGGGCAGCTCCGGGAGCGGACCGGGCGTCAGGCCGAGCGCGGCGAACAGGCGGCTCCCGTCCGGGTCCGCCTCGCGCACCCGCCAGGCGCCGTCGGCGACGGCCAGGAACGCCTCGGCGGCCCGCAGCGCGGCCCGCGGACCGTCCTCGACCCGGGCGGCGACGGCGGCCCGGCCCGGGCGCAGCAGCGCGCCGCCGTCCGGACGGGCGATCAGGGTCAGGTCGGCGTCCAGGCCGGCGGTGTCGCCGCGGCCGTCGTCGAGTGCGAAGAGGAAGCGTCCGGACAGCGCGCGGGCCCGCTCGCTGCGCTGCAGCAGGGTGTCCAGCTCGTCCAGCCAGCCCTGCAGGCCGGGCCCGCCGTCGAGCCCGGCCAGCGGGCTCGCCACGATGTTGCGCACCCGGTCGTGGCTCAACGAGGGCAGCAGGCCGGCCGCGCTCAGCCGCTCCGCCAGCTCCGCACCGCACCCCTGCGCCAGGCCGCGCAGCTGTACGTTCCCGCGCGAGGTGGTCTCCAGCTGACCGTCCCCCAGCTCGGTGGCGGCGTCGGCCAGCGCGTGCGCCTGATCCGCCGCCAGCAGCCCGCCGGGCACCCGCACCCGGGCCAGCGCGCCGTCGTCGGCCCGGTGCAGCCGCAGCGCTCCGGGACACGCGTCGTCCCGCCCGCGCACCGCCCGGTTCGGGGCAGGCTCGAAGGAGGCGGGTGAGGGTGACATGGCCGCGAGCATACCGATGATCCGACCGGGCGTAAGCCCCGCCACCAGCGTGATCAATGTCTCGACCCACCCGCCCCACCCCTCCCACCCGCTCCGTCCGTTCCGGCCGGCCCGCCGCACCGCCGTGCCCGCTCGCTGACAGACAGTCACCCGACCGGTCGGCCGACCGGCGGCCGCGGCGCCGGCCGACCGGATTTCTGACGTGCCCGCGTCGGACGGGGTGGAGGATACGGACACGAACCAGGGCGACAAGTGCGACACCTGGGACAGTCCACCGCCATCGGCCTACTCGGCCTCTTATAGCGTTACTTTGAGCGATGGTTATCGCTTGCCTCTCTCTATTCGAGCTCATACGGTCATCGTGTGCCGCACAGGGATGCGACATACGGGGACCGTCGAGCTGGCCGGTGCGGCAGCCACCACCGCCCCCGGCCCGTGTGACAGGCAGTCACCCTCACGATCGGACCAGCGACATGACAGCCACCCCCACGTCCGACCCGCCGACCGACCCGCGATCCGCCCGGCAGGCCTGACGCCCCACCCGCTCCACCGCAGTACGCCACCCTCGCCCCGCTGCCCCGGGCCGTACACCCGCCGCAGCCGTCCGCCGGGCCCGACACCCCCGGCCCACCGCCCGACCTCCCGGTCCGGGCCCCAGCCGTGCCGGCCGTCCCGGCACGCCGTCGACCGCCACGCGCCCCGCCCGTCCGGCTGCCGTTGCCGCAGCGCGCCGGGAGCGCGGCCGCACCCTCCGGCGCCCCGCGCCGCACTCCACCGCACCGAGTCCCGCCCCGCGCGCTGCCGCCGTCGGCGCTGCCCTGCGGCGGCTCACCGTGCTCAGGTCCGCCCCTGAGCACGGCGAGCTCCTTCAGGTGAGCCGCGAAAGCGCCAGCCCAGGGGCCCGGCCCGCGCACCCGCGACACCCTTCCCCCGCCGCCGTCACGGCGCGGTAGGTGCCGCACACCCCCGCGCGGGCGGCGAAACCGAAGCACATCAGAGAACTGGGGAACACAGTGAGAGTCCGCAACGCCCTGCTCCCGCTCGCCGTCGCCGCCGCCCTAGCCGCCGGCGCCACCACCGCCGGTGCTGCCGACGACGGCAAGGGCAAGACCCAGCCGAGCCGCGACGAGAGCGTCATCACCTTCCTGTACATCACCGAGTGGGAGAACATCCCGGCCAACACCCGGGACCACTTCATCGCGGCCGCGCAGAACGACGGCTACGAGTCGCTCAAGAACGACCCGAGCGTCGAGAGCTTCCACGTCGTGCCGGACCCCGACCACGCGGACCGCCTGACCATCGCCGAGGTCTTCACCAACCAGAAGGCCTACCAGGCGCACCAGCAGGGCCCGTACGAGCAGGCCCTGCTGGCCACCGCCCAGAAGGACGGGGTCAGCGCCCCGACCACGGTGATCGCCAACTACAACATCCCGGCGACCAAGGACGGTGAGCACTTCTCCAACTCGGTGGGTGACAACGGCACCGTCTTCACCGCGGTGGCCACCTTCACCAACGTGCAGCCGCAGTACCGCGACGAGTTCATCAAGATCGCGCAGGCGGACGGCGTCGACTCCTTCGCCACCGAGCCGGGCACCCTGAGCTTCGCCTTCGCTCCGGACCCGACCGACCCGACCCGCTTCGTCTTCATGGAGACGTTCACCGACCGGGACGCGTTCTACTACCACAAGAACAACTTCCCGGCGCAGCGCTACCTCGACGTGGTGGCGAAGTCCCACATCATCGGCCCGGACTTCACCATCACCAACTCGAACGTCGGCTTCGACCACCCCGGTGGCTGGTCGGTTCCGAACGCGAAGCGCTGATCCGTGGCGGGGCCCGTGGCAGCGTCGCCACGGGCCCTGCCCCGCACCGCCGTTCCGGTCGGCGCCGGGGCTCCCGGGAACGACCTGGCACAGTACGGCATCAGTTCCATAGTAGATCTCTTATAACGTCACGTCTGCTGACACTACTCGCTTGACGCAACTAATACGGCGTCATACGGTCATCAGGAGTCGTCACAGGATGCGACAGACGGGGAAGGCGGGCCCGCCGGGACGGCGGCCGCCACGCCCGGGGGAAGCGTGACGTCACGTCACCACGAAGTTTGGACGAGCGATATGACAGCGAACCCGACCTCCGAAGAGCTGGCCGGCCGCGTCGCCGTGGTCACCGGCGCGGCGAGCGGGATCGGCGCCGCCACCGCGCGCGTGCTGGCCGAGCGCGGCGCCAAGGTGGCCCTGCTGGCCCGCCGGGCGGACCGGCTGGAGGCGGTGGCCGCGCAGATCACCGAGGCCGGCGGCACCGCACTGGTGGTCCCGGCCGACGTCACCGACGAGCAGTCGATGGCCGCCGCCGCCGAGCGGATCGCCCCGCTCGGCACCGTGGACCTGGTGGTCACCGGGGCCGGGAACATGCTGCTGTCCCCCTTCGCGGACGGCCGCACCGAGGACTGGGACCGCACCATCAGCACCAACCTCACCGGCGTGGTGCGCACCATCCACGTCTTCGAGCCGCAGCTGGCCGCCGCCGCGCAGGCCGGCGGCGCCGCGGACGTGGTGAACCTCTCCTCGATCGGCGCCACCGCCGTGGCCCCCAGCTTCGCCCTGTACTGCGCCACCAAGGCCGCGGTCAGCCACCTCTCGCGCAACCTGCGGACCGAGTTCGGACCGCGCGGGATCCGGGTCACCAACCTCGAACCGGGCGTGGTGGACACCGAGCTGATGGACCACGTGGACGACGCGCCGTCCAAGCAGTGGCTGCAGGGGCTGATCGAGTCGATCACGGTGCTGTCCGACCGGGACATCGCCGAGCTGATCGCCTACACCGTGGCGCTGCCCAAGCACATCAACCTCTCCCAGGTCGTGGTCCTGCCCACCCAGCAGGCCTGACGCACCGCCCGCACCACCGCACCGTCCCGCTCCGCACGACCGCTGCTGCCCCGGGCCACCCGCCCGGGCAGCGTCCGGCCGGTCCGGCCGCGCCCGCCCGACACCTTCCCCCTTCGGGCCCGCGCCACGCCGTCCCACCGGCTCCCGTCACGCGCCACGTGTTCCCCTGCCCGTCCGCCTGCCGCCGTTGCCGCAGCGCGCCGGGACGTGGCCGTGCCTTCCCGGCGCCCCCGCGCCGCGGTCCACACCGTTTCAGGTCAGCCCCGCCACCCGCGTCGCCGCGGCGGTGAGACCCTGCGGCGGCTCACCGTGCTCTGACTCCCACGAGCACGGTGAGCCCCTTCAGGTAAGCCGCGCACGCGCCTGCCCCGGGGCCCGCCCCGCGCACCGCGACACCCGATGCGCCACTGCCGGCACGGCAGCGGCCGGTGCCGCGCACTCCCGCGCGGGCGGCTCGACCGAACCACACACAGAACTGGGGATCACTGTGAGAGTTCGCAACGTCCTGCTCCCGCTGGCCGTCGCCGCCACCCTGGCGACCGGTGCCACCACCGCCGGTGCCGCCACGGCCGAGGACGGCCACGGCCCGTCCGAGCCGAACCGCAGCACGAGCCCGATCAGCTTCGTGCAGATCACCGAGTGGGACCACATCCCGGCCGGCACCCGGGACGCGTTCATCGACGCCGCGCAGCACGACGGCTACGAGTCGCTCAAGAACGACCCGCAGGTCCAGGACTTCCGCGTGGTGCCGGACCCGGACCACCCGGACCGGCTGACCGTCGCCGAGCTCTTCGCCAACCAGCAGGCCTACCAGGCGCACCAGCAGGGCCGCTTCCAGCAGGACCTGCTGGCGGCCGCCAAGAAGGACGGGGTCAGCGGCCCGACCACGCTGGTCGCCAACTACAACATCCCGGCCACCAAGGACGGCGAGCACTTCAGCACCTCCCAGGGCGACAACGGCAAGGTCTTCACCGTGGTGGCGACCTTCACCAACGTGCAGCCGTCCTGCCGCGACGAGTTCATCAAGATCGCGCAGGCGGACGGCGTCGACTCCCTCGCCGTCGAGCCCGGCACGCTGAGCTTCGCCGCCACCCCGGACCCGGCCGACCCGACCCGCTTCGTCTTCCTGGAGACGTTCACCGGCCTGGACGCGTTCGTGGCGCACAAGAACGACTACCCGGCCCAGCGCTACCTGGCCGTGGTGGCCAAGTGCGGCATCGTCGGCCCGGACTTCGGCATCACGAACTCGCAGGTCGGCTTCGACCACCCGGGCGGCTGGTCGGTCCCGAACGCCAAGCACTGACCTGCGGCGGGGCCCGTGGAACCGGTGCCACGGGCCCCGCCCCGCCGGCGGTCGGTCAACAGTAGGATGACGCCGGGCGTGCCGGTCGGCACGCCCACGCCAGTGACGGCGTCAGGGGAGGAAACCGGTGCGACACCGGTGCGGTCCCGCCACTGTGACCACGGGTCGGTTCTCCGTGGGAGCCAGGAACTTCCTCGCCGTCCTCCCTCCCACCCGGGGCGCGGACCCCGAGGAAGGCCGCGACCCATGATCCTGCTGCTCTCCACCTCCGACACCGACCTGCTGTCGGCCCGGGCCGCCGACGGTCCGGTCGGCTACCGGCTCGGCAACCCGGCCCGCCTGCGCCCGGAGGACCTGCCCGCCCTGGTCGACGGCACCGACCTGGTGGTGGTCCGGCTGCTCGGCGGCCGGCGCGCCTGGCAGGAAGGGCTGGACGCGCTGCTGGCCGGCCCGCGCCCGGTCGTCGTGCTCAGCGGCGAACAGGCGCCGGACGCCCAGCTGATGGAGCTGTCCACGGTCCCGGCCGGCCTGGCCGCCGAGGCGCACGCCTACCTGGCGCACGGCGGGGCGGCCAACCTGGCCGAGCTCGCCGCCTTCCTCTCCGACACCGTGCTGCTCACCGGCCACGGCTTCGCCCCGCCGGCCTCCGCGCCCGAGTGGGGTGCGCTGGAGCGCACCGCGCAGCGCACCGAGGGGCCGAGCGTCGCCGTCCTCTACTACCGGGCGCACCACATGAGCGGCAACACCGCCTTCGTGGACACCCTGTGCGCGGCGATCGAGCAGGCCGGCGGGCAGGCCCGCCCGTTCTACTGCTCCTCGCTGCGCGGCGCCCCCGACGAGCTGCTGGCCGAACTCGGCCGCGCCGACGCCATCGTGACCACCGTGCTGGCGGCCGGTGGCACCCGGCCCGCCGACGCGCAGGCCGGTGGCGACGAGGAGGCCTGGGACGCGGGCGCGCTGGCCGCGCTGGACCGTCCGATCCTGCAGGCGCTCTGCCTGACCTGGTCGCGCGAGCAGTGGGAGGGCAGCGACGACGGCCTCTCCCCGCTGGACACCGCCACCCAGGTCGCGGTGCCGGAGTTCGACGGCCGCCTGATCACCGTGCCGTTCTCCTTCAAGGAGCTCGACGAGGACGGCCTGACGGTCTACGTCGCCGACCCCGAGCGCGCCGCCCGGGTGGCCGGGATCGCGGTCCGGCACGCCCGGCTGCGCCACGTGCCGCCCGCCGAGCGGCGGCTGGCGCTGGTGCTGTCGGCCTACCCGACCAAGCACGCCCGGGTGGGCAACGCGGTCGGCCTGGACACCCCGGCCAGCGCGGCCCGGCTGCTGCGCCGGCTGCGGGCCGAGGGCTGGGAGCTGGGCGAGGGCTTCCCCGGCATGGAGCCCGCCGAGGGCGAGCACGAGGGCGACGCCCTGATCAAGGCCCTGATCGACGCCGGCGGGTACGACCAGGACTGGCTGACGGAGGACCAGCTGGCCCGCAACCCGGTGCGGATCCCGGCCGCCGACTACCGGCGCTGGTACGCGCAGCTGCCCGCGGGCCTGCGCGAGCGGGTGGAGGAGCACTGGGGCCCGGCCCCCGGCGAGCTGTACGTCGACCGCACCCACAACCCGGACGGCGACATCGTGCTGGCCGCGATGCGGGCCGGCAACCTGCTGGTGCTGGTGCAGCCGCCGCGCGGCTTCGGCGCCAACCCGGTGGCCATCTACCACGACCCGGACCTGCCGCCCTCGCACCACTACCTGGCCGCCTACCGGTGGATCGCCGCCGCGCAGGCCGACGGCGGCTTCGGCGCCGACGCCGTCGTCCACCTGGGCAAGCACGGCAACCTGGAGTGGCTGCCCGGCAAGACCGCCGCGCTCTCCGCCGAGTGCGGCCCGGACGCGGCCCTGGGCGACCTGCCGCTGGTCTACCCGTTCCTGGTCAACGACCCGGGCGAGGGCACCCAGGCCAAGCGCCGGGCGCACGCCACCCTGGTCGACCACCTGGTCCCGCCGATGGCCCGGGCCGACTCCTACGGCGACATCGCCCGGCTGGAGCAGCTGCTCGACGAGCACTCCAACATCGCCGCGATGGACCCGGCCAAGCTGCCCGCGATCCGGGCGCAGATCTGGACCCTGATCCAGGCCGCCCGGCTGGACCACGACCTGGGCCTGGAGGAGCGGCCGGAGGACGAGGGCTTCGACGACTTCCTGCTCCACGTCGACGGCTGGCTCTGCGAGGTGAAGGACGCCCAGATCCGCGACGGCCTGCACGTGCTGGGCCAGGCACCGGTCGGCGAGGAGCGGGTCAACCTGGTGCTGTCCATCCTGCGGGCGCGGCAGATCTGGGGCGGCGTCAGCGCGCTGCCGGGCCTGCGCGAGGCGCTCGGCCTGGACGAGGCCGCCCTCACCCTGGGCGCCACCGACGCGGCCGAGGCCACGGCCCGCGCGCTGGTGACCGCGATGGAGGGGGCGGGCTGGGACCCGGCGGCGGTCGACGGGGTGGCCGCCGGCCACCCGGCCGCGGTCGCCGAGGTGCTGGAGTTCGCCGCCCGCCAGGTGGTGCCGCGGCTGGCCGCCACCACGGACGAGTTGGACGCGGTGATCCACGCGCTCGGCGGCGGCTTCGTGCCGGCCGGGCCGTCCGGCTCGCCGCTGCGCGGGCTGGTCAACGTGCTGCCCACCGGGCGCAACTTCTACTCGGTGGACCCGAAGGCGGTGCCCAGCCGGCTCGCCTGGGAGACCGGCCAGGCGCTGGCCGCCTCGCTGGTCGAGCGCTACCGGGCGGACAACGACGGGGCGTTCCCGCCCTCGGTGGGCCTGTCGCTCTGGGGCACCAGCGCGATGCGCACCGCCGGCGACGACATCGCCGAGGCCTTCGCGCTGCTCGGCATCCGCCCGGTCTGGGACGACGCCTCGCGCCGGGTCACCGGCCTGGAGCCGGTCCCGCTCGCCGAACTCGGCCGCCCGCGGATCGACGTGACGCTGCGGATCTCCGGCTTCTTCCGGGACGCCTTCCCGCACGTGGTGGCGCTGCTGGACGACGCGGTGCGGCTGGCGGCGGCGCAGGAGGAAGCGGACGAGCAGAACTTCGTCCGCGCCCACGTGCAGGCCGACCTGGCCGAGCACGGCGACGAGCGGCGGGCCACCGTCCGGGTGTTCGGCTCCCGGCCGGGCACCTACGGGGCCGGGCTGCTGCAGCTGATCGACAGCCGGGACTGGCGCACCGACGCCGACCTCGCCGAGGTCTACACGGTCTGGGGCGGCTACGCCTACGGCCGCGGGCTGGACGGGCGGCCGGCCCGCGAGGAGATGGAGACGGCGTACCGGCGGATCACGGTGGCGGCCAAGAACACCGACACCCGCGAGCACGACATCGCCGACTCGGACGACTACTTCCAGTACCACGGCGGCATGGTGGCCACCGTCCGCGCCCTCACCGGCACCGCGCCGGCCGCCTACATCGGCGACTCCACCCGCCCGGAGACGGTGCGCACCCGCACCCTGACCGAGGAGGCCGCCCGGGTCTTCCGCGCCCGGGTGGTCAACCCGCGCTGGCTGGAGGCGATGCGCCGGCACGGCTACAAGGGCGCCTTCGAGATGGCCGCCACCGTGGACTACCTGTTCGGCTACGACGCCACCACCGGTGTGGTGGCCGACTGGATGTACGAGCGCCTGACCCAGGAGTACGTGCTCGACCCGGTCAACCGCGAGTTCCTCACCGCGGCCAACCCGTGGGCCCTGCACGGCATCAGCGAGCGCCTGCTGGAGGCCGTCGAGCGCGGCCTGTGGGCCGAGCCGGACCCGGCGCTGCTCGCCGAGCTGCAGGCCGCCTTCCTGGAGGCGGAGGGGGACCTGGAGGAGGAGTGACGGCGGGTCCCCCGTCCCGGGTCAGCTGCCGCCCTGGCCCGGGACGGAGACCAGCAGCTGGCCGCTGTCCAGGTCGCGGATCTCGAACCGGGTGATCTGGTCCGGGGTCAGGCCGGCCCCGCCGCCGGTGGTCAGGCCGCCCGCGGCCCGGGCGCCGTAGCCGGTGGCCGGCACGCTCCACGTGGTCACGGTCTGCCGGGAGCCGTCGGCGGCCACCGCCACCAGGTCGCAGCTGCGCGGCCCGGTGACGCCGTCCAGGGTCAGCGTGACCGCACTGCCCCAGGCCGTGGGGGTCACGCCCACGGTGGCGTGCGCGCCGGTCGGCCCGACCGCACTGTGGCTCTCCGTGGCCGTGGCCGTGGCGGTCGGGGCCGCGGTGGTGGCGGTGCCGACGCTCATCGTGGCCGCCGTCACGGCCGGCCCGCCGACGACCAGCACCGCGGCCACGGCCACCAGCCAGCGCCGCCGCACCCGCACGCGCCGACGGGTGGCGGCCACCTCGCCGAGCAGCGCGTCCAGCAGCCGCTGGTCCGGTTCGGGCGGCTCCCCGCCGCCGGCCGCGTACTCGGAGAGCAGCGGCTCCAGTCCGGCCAGTTCGTCCAGTTCGGTGCGGCAGCGCGGGCACCCGGCCAGGTGGGCCTCGAAGGCCGACCGGTCGGCGTCGTCCAACAGGCCGAGGGCGTAGGCGCCGACGTCCAGGTGCGGGTCCTGCGGGACCCGTTCGGCGGTCATGACGTCACCCCACGTTCCTCGAGTGCCAGGCGCAACGAGCGCAGCGCGTAGTACACCCGCGACTTCACGGTACCTTCCGGGATCCCCAGCTCGGCCGCCGCCTCGGCGACCGAGCGGCCCTTCAGGTACGTCTCCACCACGACCTCCCGGTGCGCCCGGGTGAGCGAGCCCAGTGCGTCGGTGATCGCCATCATCCGCAGCGCCCGGTCCAGCTCGTCCTCGGCCGGCAGCAGTTCCAGCGGCCCGGCGTCGGTCTCCGGCGGGCGGGCCGCGCTGCGGCGGTGCCCGTCGATGACGATCCGGCGCGCCACCGTCACCAGCCAGGGCCGCAGCGAGCCCGCCTGCGGGTCCAGCCGGTCGGCGTGCCGCCAGGCCCGCACCAGGGTCTCCTGCACCACGTCCTCGGCGCGCTGCCGGTCGCCGCCGACCAGGTGCAGCACGAACCCGAGCAGCGGGCCCGCGTGGTCGCGGTAGAGCGCCCGCATCAGCTCCTCGTCCGTGCCGACGGCGTCGCCGTCACGGGATTCGTCGGTCACCACTCCATCCTGGCGCACCAGGACCTCCGGCCGTCAATATCAGTACCCGCCGCCGGTGTTGGTGGGCGAGGGCATCGGGGTCGTCACGGCCGCCGCCTTGTCGCCGGCGGGCGTCACCGCCCACCAGATCCCCATGAAGGCCTGGCCCTTGGTGTCGCCGGGCTTGGTGTCCGGCATGTAGCGGTAGAGCGGCGACCCGTTCAGGGTGAGCTGCTTGGTGCCGTCGGCCCGGGTGATCGTGCCGATGGTGCCGGTGACCCCGCTGCCGGTGGGCGTCCCGGCGGGCGCCGGGGCGGCCGGCCAGAGCGAGGCGCAGGAGTCGGTGCAGTGCGAGGTGGGCGGGTTGGTCGTGTCGTGGTCGAAGCGGTACAGGGTGAACCCGTTGCTGTCGGTGACGATCTGGCCCAGGGTGGGGTCGGTGGTCACCTTGAGCGTCGTCCCGGCGGGCGCCGGACTGGCCGGCGCGCTGCTGGCGGGCGCACTGCTGGCCGGCGGTGCGGCACTGCCGGCCGGGGCGGGGTGCCCGCTGGAGCCGCAGGCGGTGGCGAAGGCGAGGACGGCTGCTCCGGATGCCGCCAGCATTCCGGCCCGGCGGATGGCTGACATGGGGTGCTCCTCCTTCTCCCGCTGCGGCCCCTCAGCGGGCCGCCTCACCCGTGGGTACGCACGCGGCGGGGCCCGCGTTCAACCGGCGCGGCTCGGGCAGCAGCAGCAGGACGTAGACCGACTGGAAGACGGCCGGGAGCCAGCTGACCCACTCCTGCGGCTGCGGCACCGCGAACAGCAGGGCCGGTCCGGCCACCACCAGCACGCCCAGCGGCCGCAGCCGGTCCGACCGGCGCGCGGGGCTGAGCAGGGCCAGCAGCACGACCGTGGGCAGCGCGATCACCACGGCCAGCAGCAGCCCGAGCAGCACCACCGACCAGACCACGCCCTCCACGGCGTACACCCCCGGCGGCGGGTCGTTCGCCAGCACGAGCAGGCTCGCGCAGCCGACCACGGCCGCCCCCAGCGCGATCAGGTGGCGCAGCACCGCACGGCCCAGCCAGCGCGCGCCGGACTCCCAGGTATCAGGCATGGCAGCCATCCTGACAGCTGTTCTGAACGCGTTCAATAGTCATTCCTGAACACGTTCAACTCATCAGCGCGAGCCGGCCCGCGGCGGTGGGT
>NZ_JBHYKG010000076.1:0-29912 GCF_042741245.1 Kitasatospora sp. NPDC058965 | reverse complement strand
GCGCAGCATCGCGGACTTGTGCATCCCGACCGTCGCGGCGATGTCGGTCAGGGTCACCACCCGGACCCCGTGCTCCGTGGCCAGTCGGGCGGCGGCGTCGAGGATCGCGGCCTCCCGGGCGCGCTTGGCCTCGGGGCTGCGGGCGCGCAGGGGCTGGCTGCTGCTGGTCATACCGGCATCCTATCTAACGCAACGCGGTTGCACTATTAGCGAAACGGTGTTTTGCTATCGGCATGGCTCCTCAGACGTGGTTCATCACCGGTACCTCCCGCGGCTTCGGCCGCTCCCTCGCCGTCGCCGCCCTGGAGGCGGGCGACCGGGTCGCCGCCACCGCCCGCCGTCCCGAGCAACTCGCCGATCTGGTGGAGAAGTTCGGCGACCGGGTGATCACGCTCCCGTTGGACGTCACGGACGCCGCCGCAGCCGCCGCGGCGCTGGCGGCGGCCCGTGACCGGTTCGGCCGGCTCGACGTGGTCGTCAACAACGCCGGCTACGCCAACGTCGCCCCGGTCGAGACGGCGCCCGAAGACGACTTCCGGCGCCAGTTCGAGACCAACTTCTGGGGCGTCTACCACGTCTCGAAGGCGGCCCTGCCCCTGCTGAAGGCCCAGGGCGGCGGCCTCGTCGTGCAGTTCTCCTCCGTCGGCGGCCGGGTCGGCGGCAGCCCGGGCCTGGGGTCCTACCAGGCGGCCAAGTTCGCCATCGACGGACTGACCCGGGTGCTCGCCACCGAGACCGCACCGCTCGGTATCCGCTACCTGGTGGTCGAGCCCAGCGGCTTCGCCACCGACTGGGCCGGCTCCTCGATGGAGCTCCAGCCGGTGCCGCCGGAGTACCGGGACACCGTCGGCGCCTTCATGGAGCGCTCCCGGGGCGGCCGCACCGCCGGCGACCCGGACCGCGCCGCGGCGATCCTGGTCGAGGTGGTCAAGCGCGACCACCTGCCCTCCCACCTGCTGCTCGGCGCCAACGCGGCCCGGCTGGCCCTGGACCACGCGCGCCGGCAGCTCGCCGAGGCCGAGGCCTGGCAGGCCGTCTCGGCCTCCGCCGACTTCGGCGCCGAGTACCCCGTCGCGTTCCCGGCGGACGCCGAGCAGCCCGCCCAGGGCCCTCGGTGACGACCCGTCGACACCGGCCCGCACGCCCCGTTCGGCGCTGCGGCGCGGGGCGTGCGGGGATCACCGGCGGGCGGGGAGGTACCCGTCCTGGACGGCGTGGACGCCGGCCTGGAAGCGGCTGCGGGCGTCGAGGCGGGTGAGCAGGTCGGCGGCGATCCGGCGGGCGGTGCGCGGGGAGACGCCCAGGCGCTTGGCGATGGTCTCGTCGGTGTGGCCGCAGGTCAGCAGGTCGAGGGCGGCGCGTTCCTGGGCGGACAGCTGCTGGGGCGCGGTGGCGGGCGGTGGGCCGAGCGGGGTCGCGGCGGTCCAGATGCTCTCGAAGAGCGCGTTGAGGGCGGTGACGGTGCCGGTGCCGACCAGGACGACGGCGCCGGCCCGGGCGTTGTCGGTGTCCAGCGGGAGGACGGCGTGGGCGCGGTCGGCGATGATCATGCGGATGGGGAGGGTGGGGGCGGTGCGGACCTGGGCGCCGAGCTCGCCGAGCCGGGCGGCGTGGTCGAGGGTGGGCCGGTGGTTGCGGATGCTGTCGAGGTAGACCGTGCGCACCCGGACGCCCCGTCGCAGCAGGCGGGCGTTGGGTTCGCGGCTGGCGCGCAGGTCGTCCTCGGTGTGGGCGCCGCCGGGAGCGAAGGTGCTGATCTCGTGCCGGACCTCGTCGGCCAGGCGGGCGAGCCGATCGCGGACCGCGTCGGGGCCGACCACCTGCTCGAAGTGACTGCCGGCCGGGGCGGTGCGCAGGGCCGAGCACTCCGCGATCAGCTGGGCGGCGGCCGCGCGGGAGGCTTCCACGCGCGTCTGGTGGGCGGCCAGTTCGGCCTGTTGCCGGGCGAGCAGGATCTCCATCGCGTTCTCGGGTCCGATGGCGCGGAACCCGGTGTCCTCGGCCCGCGGCGGGTGGACCAGGGCCATCGCGCTGAGCCGGTCGAGGGCGGCACGCGTGTGGTGGACGGTGAGTCCGGTGCGGGCGGCCAGGTCTGCGGCGGTGCTCCTCGGCAGGGCGAGCATGGTCCGGTAGACGTGTTCGGCCTCGGTGTCCAGGCCCAGGACCTCCAGCACGAGCTCCCCTTTCGTCGAACGGCGGCACGAGGTCGCGCACACGGTGTGCGCGTCGTGCGGGGGAGGGAGTGTATGAGATTGACACGTTCACGTCATCCACGCGATTCGCGCCATGTCCGGAACCGGCCGACGTGCTCCGCCGGGCTCGCCTGGCCCGCTTATGCCAGCGCATATTCCGTCCAGCCCGGGTCCGTTCCCCCGGCGGCGGCGGGCACCCCATAGTTGCGGAAGCAGCCGAAACGGCGGCCGGAGGCGCCCGCAGAGTAACGGGAGCCGGGCGGGGCGGGCACGTTGTGCTCCCGCCGCCGGCCCGCCGACCCGTCCCGCGGGACGGGCACCGGGATCCCACGAGCGCACGTCCAGGAGCACCGATGACGGTCAGGACCCTTGCTTCGCTCGCCACCGCGGTCGCCCTGGCCGTGGGCGGGGGAGCCGTGTCCGCGGCTTCGCCGAGCACCGCCCGCACGGTGGGCGCGGCTGCGGCGGGGGCGGCCCCGTCCGTCGGTCCGGCGCCTGCCGCTGCCCCGTCGCCCGCCGATGTGACCTGGGGCGGCTGACCACGCCACCACGGGCCCGCGGCGCCGGTCCGGCGCCCGACGCCGGTCCCGGCACGGCCGCAGCACGTGCACCCCCCTCGGCGGCGGGACGGGAAGCCCCCGTCCTGCCCCGTCACGTCCAACCACCCGAGAAGGAGTCTGTTCCGATGACGCGACCCACCCAGGCCTCCCGCACCCGCCGCCGCCTGCGCACCCTCCTCGCGGCCGCGGGCGTCGCGGCCACCGCGCTGACGGTGCTGCCCGCGGCCCCGGCCCAGGCGTCGACGCCCAAGGTCATGATCATGAGTGGCACGTTCGCGGGCTATGCGCTGTGCGCCAGTCCCGGTGACAACTGGGTGTGGCTCAAGCAGGTCAACACCGCCGCCCCCGACGCCTTCTGCCTGTGGAAGGAGATCGGCCCCGGCGGCCAGTTCACCCTGTACAACCCGGCCAAGGACGCGGTGATGGCCTACACCGGCGGCAACGAGGGCGTCCTGGTGATGGAGGACTCCGGGACCTCGCCCCTGGGAGCGAACGGCGAACTGTGGTCGTGGGGAGGCCAGGAGAGCTGGGGGGCGTCGGCGTTGCAGTCCTTCTGGGACAGCGGCCAGAACGTCGACGCCAAGGACGGCTTCGACAACCCCCGTACCGACCCGGTCCACACCCGCGGTTGGCGCCACGGCTTCCAGCGCGAGCTGACCTGGAACGCCGTGGTGCCCGGCTGACGGACCGTCGGGTCCGGACCGGTCCGACCGGGACTCCGCGCCCGGGCGGACCGATCCGCACCCGCCCGAACGCCTCCTCCGGAACGGCTCGCGCACCCCCGTCGTCCATGTCGCCGCGGGTGGCGTCCGGGGGAACGGGGCACAGCCTCTAGGCTCGCCCGCATGGGTTCTGACGGGCAGGTGAGTGACAGCGTGGTCCGGGTACCGGTGCCGCCGTTGGACAGCGACGAGTCCGGTCGGCTGTTCCACCGGCTGCTGCAGCTGCTCCTGCGGGACCTGAAGGAGGCCGGGCAGCCGGTCGGCCGGCACCAGTACCTGCTCGGGGCCGTGGTGCAGTTGCACGAGCCCGCCCGGACGGGCGCCGGTGGCGCCGGGCCGCAGCAGCCGCGATGCGCGTGCTGCGGCACGCCCTACCCGTGCCGGACGGTGCTCGGCGTGGCCGTGAGCGCCGGGCTGCCGATCCCGTGGGGCACGCCGGCTGCGGTGGTTCCCGCGCTGCGGGACGCGGGGCTGGAGCCCCGGCCCGGCGGCGAGGTCACGGCGGGGCACGTGCACTGGGCGCGGGGGTGGGGGGCCCGGCGGGCCGAGGACGGGAGCTGGGAGATCGGCATCCCCGTCGACCGGGGCGAGGTCGAGACGGTGGCCGTGGGGGACGACGAGGCGATGGCCCGCTACCTGGCCGCAGCGGCGGTGTCGCTGGGCGGCCCGTACCCGTACGGCTGGACCGAGGACGCGGCCGAAGCCGCAGCGGTCCGGCCGGCGGCGCACGAGCAGGTGGTGGACTGGCGCGAGCGGGCGCGCCTGCCCTACCTGGAGGAACACCGCGCGTACGGGGCGGCGGGGGAGGCCACGCGCTGACGGGACCCCGCGGCCGGCGGGCGTCCGCCGGCCGCGCGGGCCGGTCAACGGGCGGCGAACTCCTCGCCGGCCCGGTAGCTGCGCAGGCCGACCGCTCCCGCACCGTCCAGCGCCTCCACCACGTGCACCCGGCCCAGGCCGGCGACCCGGGCCCGGTCACCGTCCACGTGGAGCAGCGTGTTCTCGTCGATCGCCGCGCCCCGCACCGCCGCACCGGTGGCGACGGCCTCGATCAGGCGCGGCAGGGTGCCCCACTGCGCGGCGTGCACGTCGACGGTGAACGGCACCAGGCCCAGCCCCGGGCGCACCTCGATCTCCTCCAGGTCCTCGCCGCTCTCCTCGGCGCAGACCTGGGTGCCCTTGGAGAGCCAGCCGCCGACCACGGCCGCGTCGGCCGCCACGGCGGCGCCGGCGGAGAACCCCGCGTACGGCATGCCGCGGTCGGCAAGCAGCGCCGCCAGCTCCCCGCCCACCGGGCTCAGCGCCTCCTGGTAGGCGGGGGTCAGGCCGCCGCAGACCAGCAGGGCGTCCGCGCCGTCCAGTGCGGACAGGTCGACCGATCCGCCCAGCGGGACCAGCACCGGGACCGGGGTGCACGGGCCGGCCGCGCGCAGGGCCGCCTCGAAGCGCGCGAACTGGGCGGCGCCGTCGCCCTCGTCGATCAGCAGGCAGGCCACGACCGGCTCGGCGCCCGCCGCTGCCAGGAACGGTCCGTAGACCAGCCCCGCCGCGTCCGGCCGCCAACCCCCGCCGATCAGATACGCACTCACTTTGCCTCGTCTCCTGCCGGTTCCCGCACGGGTGGGCCCCGGCGGCGGCCACGGACACTAGCAGCGCGCCCGGGGTGTCCGCCCGGGGTTTTCGGGCCGGGGTTTTCGGGCCGGGCGCGCCACGCGGGCCGACGCCGGACCCGGCGCGCTCCGGCGGCGCCACCTGCCACCGGCGTCGAGCGGCAGTGGGTACCGTGGGCAGCGCGAGCGCGAGCGCGAGTGCGAGCGCGCCGGCCGGTCGCGGTCGTCGCAGGCCCGCGGGGCCGTTGCCGCGGTCCGCGCGGCTTCGGACCGATCACTCCTGGAGGTTCCGTGGATCCCTCAGCACCGTCGAGCACCCGGCGCTCCCTGCACGCCGTGGCCGAACTCCTCCTGGCGGGGCCGCAGTTCCGGGCCAGCGAGACGATCAGACTCCAGGTGCGGCCGGGCGGTTTCGGCACCGTCGCGGCCCCGGCCGTCCGGGTCGACGGCACCGAGCTGGTCACCGCGGGCGGGCGCTTCGCCCTGGCGGGCAGCAGCTGCGCCGACCTGGCCGCGGCAGCCGGTCTCGACCTCGGCGCGCCCGCCGGCCTGTACGGCGAAGGCTGCGACGTCGGCCCGGAGGAGGTGCTGCACCTCGACCCGGCGACCACCGCCGCGATCCTGGACGGCTTCGCCGCGGGCGACGCCGCACTGCGCCGATTCGCCCCCGACCGGCAACCCGTGCTGTGGCCGGAGCACTTCGACCTCGGGATCACCGTGGACGAGGTGAACTACGGGGTCTCGCCGGGCGACGCCCAACTGCCCGAGCCCTACGCGTACGTGGGCCCGTGGGCCCGGCGCGAGGGCGCGTTCTGGAACGTCCCGTTCGGCGCCGCCCGCCCGCTGGCGGACCTGACGCATGCGGACGCCCTCGCCGGCTTCTTCGCCACCGGCCGGGCCCGCGCCCAGGCCGACCCGCCCGCCGCCGACGACTGACGGTGCCGATGGTCGCCGTGCTGCTGCCGCCGGCTGACACGTTCGGGTGAGATCGTGCGGCAGCGGGTGGGATCTGCGGCCCGGACCGGGCAGGGCAGGGGTGGGCGTTCGTCATCGGGCGCTCCTCGTGTCGTGCTGAGGGGGTGTCATGGTCGTGGGGCCGGGGGCGTGGAGCCGGGCGTGGCGGGTGCTGGCGTTGGCCGGAGTCTGGGCGCTGGTGGCCGGTGTCGGGATCGCCGGCGCCGCGCCGGTGCGGGCGGTCACCGGAGTGGTCGGCGCCGTCACCGAGTACGGGCCGTTGCCGTCGATCCCGGTCAGCGGCGTGTGCGAGACGCACTTCGACGCGGCCGGCAAGCTGTGGATCGAGCAGTACCTCAGCAGCCAGGTCGCCTCGTTCGACCCGAGCGCGGGCACCTTCGTCGAGCACAACACGCCGATGCCCTTGTCGGTGCCGGGCGGCATGGCCGTCGGACCGGACGGTGGGCTGTGGATGCCGGAGGTGACCGGCAACGCGCTGCTGCGGGTGGACCCGGCCGACGGCGGCATGCAGGAGTTCCGCCTGCCCTGGGAGAACGCGCTGAACGGAAGGGCCTTGGACCTGCCGCTGCACCTCGGGCTCGGCCTGGCCAACGACATCGCGGCCGGCCCGGACGGCGCGCTGTGGTTCACCCTCGGCGGGCTGAACGCGATCGGCCGCTACGACCCGGCCTCGCACGCCTTCAGCCGGTTCCCGGTGCCCGGGGAAGTCCTCGGGCAGGTGCAGGCGCTGTTCGGCATCATCAAGCCGGGCCCGGGCAACACGGTGGTGATGGACCTGCCGCAGCAGAACGCGGTCGTCACCCTCGACGTCGCCACGCACCGGTTCACCCGGTACACGATGCCGACGCCGCTGTCCTTCCCGGTCGGGGTGTGGACGGCCGGGGACGGCTCGATCTGGGTCACCGAGTCCCTCGGCATGCGGGTCGCCCGGATCGACGTCGGCTCGGGCACGATCCAGGAGTTCCCGCTGTTCGGCCTCGGCGGCCTGCTGAGCACGCTGGAGGGCGACCTGCTGAGCGGGTCGCTCGGCAACCCGCTGCCCCTGCCCGGACCGATCACCCAGGGCAGTGACGGCAACATGTACGTCGCCCTGTCCTTCCCGGCCGGCGACGCCCTCGGCAACCAGATCGGCATGATCGACCCGGTCACCCACCGGGTGCGCCTGTGGTCCACGCCGTCCTCGGCGTCGTACCCCTGTGACGTCCAGGGCGAGCAGGCCGGTTCGATCTGGTTCGGCGAACTCACCCCGAACAAGGTGGGACGGCTGAGCCTGGGCTGACGGCTGACGGCTGACGGCTGACGGCTGACGCCCGCCGTCGAGCGAAGGTTCTCTGGGCGGCCCGGGGCCGGCCGCTCCCCGCGTTCGCGGAAAACGGTCACCAGGGGGCCGGACGTGGCTAGGGTTGGCCTGCGGGGCTGGCGGACGGGAGTGCGCCCGGTCATGCGGTCGGCGGTGCCGAGACCGCCGGGCCGTTGTCGAGCGGTGGGGACGCTGGAGCGGCGATCGTGGTGGAAGCTGTGGTGGCGTGCGTGTTCACCCGGGGGATGCGCAACGCCCACCGGCTCGGCGGCCGTGCGGACGCGGAGGTGGACTCCGCGCTGGACGCGGCCGTGGACCGGGTCCACGAGCTCGTGGTGGGCCGGCTCGGCGCGGGCGGGGAGGTCGAGCGGAGCACTCGATGACGCCGACGGCGAGGGCGACTGCTGGACCGGCCTCGGTGCCACGTTCCGCGAGGCGGGCGACGTGGGGCAGGCGCTGCAGGCCGGGCAGCGGGCCGTCGCGCTCTTCGAGGACCTCGACGACCAGTACAGCCTGGGGGAGGCGCTGGACGGACTCGCCGACTCCCTGCTGGCAGCCGGGCGCCCGGGCAGTGAGGTCCGGGCCGGGCGGGAGGCGTCGGCCGCCGTCTACCGCCGGGCCGGCGCCGAAGCGGAAGCCGCCCGGGCGCTCGCCAAGCCGACCGGAAACGGGGCCTGACCTCCCGCGGGCGCCACCACGGCCGGTCCCGAGCGGCCGTACTCCCGTTCGGTCGACCCACCGGCAGTGCCCCGTTCGGCGGACATGGCCGTCTTCCTGCTGTGACGGTGCACCGTGCACCCGCGGGCCGGGGCCGTGGACCCGCCGCGTCCTTGACTTCGAGTGCGCTCGCACGCCTAGCGTGGCGGTCATGACCGTGACGAAGAGAAGGGTCCTGGTGACCGGCGGCACCAGCGGCCTCGGCCTGGCGATGGCCACCGCCCTGGCCGCCGCGGGCGCCACCGTCGCGCTGACGGGGCGCTCGGCACAGCGGGCCCGGTCCGTTGCCGCGACGCTGCCCGGCGCGATCGGCCTGGACATGGACGTCCGTGACGAGGCGTCGGTCGCCCGGGGCGTCGACCGGGCCTGGGAGCGGCTCGGCGGCATGGACCTGCTGGTCAACAACGCCGGGCTCGGCATGCGGTCCGTCAACCCCGACTTCATGACCCGGCCGGTGCCGTTCTGGCAGGTTCCGCCCGAGGCCTTCCGGGCGGTCGTCGAGACCAACCTGACCGGCTACTTCCTGGTGGCTCGCGAGGTCGTACCGAGGATGCTGGAGGCGGGCGGCGGAGGGATCGTCACCATCGCGGTGAGCGAGTCCACCACGGCCAGGGCCGGGTTCGTGCCCTACGGGCCGTCACGGGCCGGGAGCGAGTCGCTCTCGCGGATCATGGCGGCGGAGCTGCGGGGCAGCCCGGTCACCGTCAACCTGCTGCTGCCCGGCGGACCGACCGCCACCGGCATGCTGCCGCCGGGCGTGCCGGGAGCGTTCCTGCCACCCGAGGTGATGGGCCCGCCGATCGTCTGGCTCGCCTCCGACGAAGCCGCGGGAGTGCACGACGAGCGGATCGTCGCCCGCGAGTTCGACGCGTGGCTGCGCGCCCGGACCACCGGAGCCGCGCCGCGGTGAGCGGGGCGGGCGGGCGCGGTCCCGCACCGGCGCGTCGGCCCCGCAGCGCCCGGCCGGGGGCCTCGCTCCCGGCCGCACCCGTGGGTGTTCATCGCGGCAGGGTCTGCGTGATCCGCCACAGGCGACGGGGCAGGTCACCCTCCTCGAACGGGTGGACCTCGTCCAGCGACCACCCGGCGGCGAGGTCGTCGACCAGGCGGCGGGGGAAGAAGTGGACGGCGAAGCCGCCGTGCTCCCAGATGTCGTCACCGTGCGCGGTGCCCGCGCCGTAGTGGGCGTCGCCGGTGTGCCGCACGGTGTAGACGAAGGCCCCGCCCGGCCGCAGCACCCTGCGGACCTCGGCGACCAGGCCGTGGAGCTCCTCGGTGGACAGGGCCATGCACAGCAGCATGTGCGCGAAGACCGCGTCCACCGAGCCGCCGGCGAGCGGGAGCGGCCCGCGCACGTCGTGCACCACGGTGGTGACCCCGTCGGCCAGGCCCTCGGCCGCGGCCCGTTTGCGCAGCTGGTCCAGGCCCACCGGGCTGAAGTCGGCGGCCACGACGGTGAACCCCGAGCGGGCGAGGAACAGCGCATCCCGGCCGTGTCCGGCTCCCAGCTCCAGCACCTCGCGCGCGCCGGCGGCCCGGAACACCTCGCCGGCACGGACGGCCGCGTCGGACGGACGGTCGCCGTACATGCCCGGGTGGGCCTCGTACGTCTGCTGCCAGTGCTCCCGCTGAGCCCTGGCCAGCTCCCGGCCCTCGTGCATCACCGCTCCTCACACCGTCCCGGCGTCCCCGGGGCTGCCGCCAGCCTAGGGTCCGTCTTCCGAAACGCCCAAGTAGCTCCGCAACGAGGGCGTGCCCTGCCGCACGCCGAGAGCACGCACCGAACGACCCGGCCTGATCCGACGCGAATTGTCGGACAGGCCCTGGGGGAGCCCCCGGGACCCCCTGCCACGCCTGCGCTACGGCCACGACCGGCCCGAGCGCCCGCGGCGGCAGCCGGCAGCCGGCAGCCGGCAGCTGACCGGTCCGGCGGGCCACCGGCGGTGAGCCTTCTCGGCCGGGGCGGTCAGCCGACCACGGGTTCGGTGGCCGACACGGCGACGTGGTCCCCGAACCGCTGTCCCAGGTCCCGCTTCGCGGTGGCCAGGTCCCCGGTGACGCCGACCTCCACCACGCCTTGCGTGAAGCTCACCACGGACCCGTCACCGATGGACCTGATGCTGTAGCCGGTCGTGTGGCCCCTGAGTGCTTCCACCCGGCCGCGGGTGGAGGCCAGGTCGCTGATCGAGCGCGGGGCGTCCTGCAGATCGACGGGCACCCCCAGGGCGAGCCGTGACAGGGCGCCGTCGAAGCCCGTGCCCGGCTTGCGGTAGACGGTCAGGCGGCCGTTCGCCGTGTCCACGGCCAGGCCGGTGAAGGCGTCCTGGTAGGAGCCGGCGAGGTGTGACACGGCGTCCGCGGCCGCGTCGAGCTGCTGCTGGTTCGCCGGGCCGGAGTTCGAGGGGGCGGGGGACGGGGCGCGGCTTGCGGTCGCGGTCGCGGCCGGGGCCGGCGACGCGGTGGTGGCGGGCGCCGCGCATGCGGCAGTGCCCAGGAGGGCTGCTGCGGCCAGACCGGCAGCGAGCAGGTGTCGTGGCAGACGGGCACCGGGCATGGATCCAGCCTTGTTTCGTTGGGCGTCGGCTCGGGAGTGTAGACGACCGATCGGTGCGGGGGCACGGCGCTGCGCCCCCGGCGCGGAGGTCGACCGTCTCCTGTGGCGCCTGCGGGGCCGGGGACCGGTGGCGCGTTACCGTCGGGGCATGGCGGCTCGGGGCTGGGTGTGGGCGGTCGGTGCCGGGCTGGTGCTGGCAGTCGGGTGCGGGTGCACCGGCGGGCACGGTGGGCGCGCGGGCGAGGCGGGGACGGGGTCCCCGGGGGTCTCCGCGGCACCGACGCTGCGCGGGGATCCGGGGTGGGCGATCGCGAGGGCCGGTGCGCCCGACGAGATCCAGGGGTACGCCGACCGGACGGGCGTCCGCCCGGGGGAGCCGGTGCAGCTGCGGGTGTCCACCACGGCACCGACGTTCCGGGTGCGGGCCTACCGCTTCGGGGCGTACCCCGACGGCGCGCCGGCCGCGACGGTCTGGGAGTCGTCCGCGATCCCCGGGGTGCGGCAGCCGGCTGCGACCACCGATGCGCGCGGAACCGTGGTCGCGCCCTGGCGGCCGAGCCTGACGCTGCCGACCGCGGGATGGCCGCCCGGCGCCTACCTGCTGCGGTTGGAGGCCTCCTCCGGCGGCATGCGGTGGGTGCCGCTGACCGTGGAGTCGCCCTCCGTGGCGGGCCGGTTGGTCCTGGTGCAGGCAGTGACGTCCTATCAGGCCTACAACACCTGGGGCGGCAAGAACCTCTACTTCGGGCAGGACGGGTCCTTCGCCGGCCGGGCCCGCGCGGTGAGCTACGACCGGCCCTACCAGGACGAGGACGGCGCCGGCGACTTCTTCGACCTGGAGGAGCCGCTGGTGCTCTTCGCCGAGCGGGCCGGTGTGCCGCTGGGGTACCGGACCAGCACGGACCTCGATCTGGACCCCCACGCGCTGGACGGGGCGGCGGCGGTGGTGAGCGAGGGCCACGACGAGTACTGGTCACCGGCGATGCGGGCGAACGTCACCCGTGCGCGCGACAGCGGGAGCAGTATGGCCTTCCTGGGCGCGAACGCGGTGTACCGCCGGATCCGTTTCGAGGCCGGGCCGGACGGCACGCCGGACCGCATCGAGGTCAACTACAAGGTCCCGCAGGAGGATCCCCTGTTCGGCCGGGACAACGCGAAGGTCACCGGGGACTGGCCGAGCCCGCCGGACGCGGACCCGGAGAGCGCACTCACCGGACAGGCGTACTCCTGCGACACTCACACCAACTCCCCGCTGGTGGTGGTGGCTTCGGGTCACCCGCTGTGGGCGGGCACGGGCGTGCGGGACGGCCAGCCACTGGCCGGACTGGTCGGCCCCGAGACGGACCGGCTCGACACCACCGGACACGCCCCACCGGTCACCGTGCTGGGCCGCGCGGACGTGGCGTGCGCCTTCGGCCCGCCGCGCACGGCCAACACGACGGTGTACACCGCCGCGAGCGGCGCGACGGTCTTCGACGCGGGGACGCAGAACTGGGTCTGCGCGCTGCGCACGGACGACTGCCCCGGCGTGCCGGCCGAGGTGCGGCAGGTGGTGCAGAGGGCGACCGGGAACCTGTTGCGGATCCTGGTCCCGCAGGGCTGGTGACGCGTGCCCCATCACCGGGGTCAGGGCAGCATGAACTCCACGCAGCCGGTGTCCAAGCTGTAGTACGCGCCCACGACCCGCACCGTGTGCTCGGCGACGAGCGGGGCGAGCACCGGGTCCCGGCGCAGCTGGTCGGCAGTGAGGCGGATCTGGGCGCGGACGGTGTTCTCGACCTGGTCGCCGGGCAGCGGGCGGGCCGCCCGGTAGGCAGGTGTCAGCGCTTCGACGACGTCGACCAAGTGCGCCGGGACCTCCGAGCCGTTGTTGAGCGCGTCTACGGCGAGGGTGACCGCGCCGCAGCGCTGATGGCCCATCACCACGACCAGGGGGGTGACCGCTTCCTCGGCCCCGTACTCGACGGCGCCCTGGATCAGCCCGTCGTTGGTCTGGGCCGCGGTCCGGACGACGAACAGGTCCCCGACACCGCGGTCGAAGACGATCTCGGGCGGCACCCGGGAGTCGATGCAGGAGAAGACGGTCGCGAGCGGATGCTGCCCCGCGGCCACCGCCATGCGGCGCGCGACGGTCTGGTGCGGATGCAGGAGCCGGCCGCTGACCCAGCGCTCGTTGCCTTCGGCCAGCCACTCCAAAGCCTCGTCCGGCCCGGGCGTGGCCGCGTCGGAGACCGCATTCGGGGCCTCGTCCGGTGCCTCGTCCGGTGCCGCGTTCGGGGCCGGTGGCTGTGCCGGATCGGCGGTGCCGCTCTGCTGCGCCGCCGCCCGCGAGGTGCCGAGCAGGGGCACACCGGCGAGCGCCGCCGCGCCGCCGAGGAGGAGGCGGCGCCGGGCGGTGGTGCGCCGGGTGTCCGCCTGCGCGGGGCCGGCTGCTGTCGGATCGTGCATCGGGTTCTCGGCTCCCTCGACGTCGGTCGGTGGGCGGTCTGGGCGGTCGGTGGCGAGCACCGCTGGAACGAGGGAGCCCGCGCGTGCCCACGCCTCACCACGAGTGTGGGGGCCCAGCAGCCCGACGCCCTCCGCCACACCGCGCACGCCCGCAACGGTGGCTCCGGAACACCCGGTCGGGTGCAACCGACGGCCGTTCGACCGACGGGCCCGGGGCCGGGTTCCTGCACTGTTCCGGTCCCCGGAACGCCCCCCACGGGCAGGCCCCAGCGGGGGAGCCGGAAAGATGTGGCGCATGGATCTGGGTGTGTACAGCGTGCTGGTCCTGCCCCGTGAAGCGGCGGCCCGCCAGGTCGCTCGGGAGCTGTCGGACGCGGGTCACCGCTCCGTGGCCGTGCGGGCGAACCCGGGCGGGACGCTGTGGCACGTCGCCTCGGTCGCGGTCTACCCGGCGCCCCAGGACGGGCCGGGGCACCTGGTCCCGTTCGTGCTGCACCAGAAGCGCGGGCTCGCGGCGCTGGCCCGTACCCGGGGCGGTGCCCTGCTCACGCACGTCTACAGTCCGGCCGGTGGCGTACCCGGGTGCTCCCGCGACGGGCTCGTGCACGAGGACGCGACGGCCCGGATCACGGTTCCCGACCCGATGCCGGGCCTGCGGCCGCGGCCACCCGCCGCCCCGCGCTGGGAGGGGCTGGAGTTCGGGGACCCGGGCACGGAGATCGGCGAGGCGGTCGCCGTCGCGAAGCGGATGTACGGGACCCGGGCGACCGCGCCGGACCTGGTCGCGTTCCTGCTGGACGACGCGTACGCCGAGGAGATCGACGAACCCGGCGAGGACACCCGCGAGTTCCTGGCGGACCTGGTGCGGTCGGCCCACCAGATGCCCACCCGGGACGCCGGCGCCGTGCTGATCATCCCCTACCTGGCCGAACTCGCCCGCTCGCGGACCCTGTCACCGGCGGCCCGGACGAGCCTGCTCCAGGTGCTGCTCGTCTTCGCCGCGGAAGTCGACGCCTCGACCGCCGAGTTCGCCGACTGGCGGGCCATGGGCGGCGACGTCGACCTGCGGCGGGCGACGGCCCTGCGGGACGCGGCCGTGGCGGAGATCCCCGGGCTCGTCCCGCTGTGGGACCGCGAGAGCGACGCCGCCCGCCTCGTCCTCACGTCACTCGCCACCTTCAGCCCGGCCCGGACCGCGCCCCTCGTCCTTCCCCGCCTCCCCGACCTACCGGCGCCCCGCGCCACCGACCGCGCCGACGCCCTCGCCCTGGCAGCCGCCCTGCTCACCGAGGACAGCGACGCCCTGGACCAGGCGATGCGTCAGCTCGCCGCCTGGGACGACAAGCTCGCCGGCCACCTGGAGAGCCCGCACACCCCCCGCCCCGAAGCCGCCCGCGCAGCCCTGGCCGCGTACGTCGAGCGGGACCTGCCCGACGCGGTGAAGCTTCCGTAGCGGGCGCCGGCGACGGGCGGGGCGCGGGAGGGTATGCGCGTGAGGGTGGTCGGAGGCCGGCATCCGCTCCACGAGGTGTGCCCACCGCCCCGGGCGGGTGCCACGCGAATCCAGCTGCAACCCCCGGCCGGGTCGGCGACGATTGGCCGATGACCACGAAACCGGACCTTCTCCACCTGAGCATCGTGTGCCCACCGCCCGAGGAGGGCGGTGTGGCGGTCCGCCCGATCGTCAATGGCCGGGATCTGCTGGCCGAGGTGGTTCCCGGTGGCGTGGGAGGCTCCCGCTACGCGGGCAACCCCGGTCCGGCCGGCGCCGCTCGGGCTCACTCGTAGACGCGGGCCGCGCCGAGCTGCCTGGCCACAGAGGCCCAGGTCACGGGTTCGAGGGGTGGGACGCCCGGGAACGCCGCGGGCCGGCCGAGTCCGGCACCGAGCCACGCCTCCCACGCCTCCAGGAACTGGGCCATCGATCCGCTCGCCCAGCCGCCGCCGTCACCGGCCCACAGCCCCTGGGCCCGCCTGTCTGCCGTCCAGGCGCGATCCCGAGCGAAATCGGCCGCAAGGGCCCGCAGCAGGACTCGTAGCTCCCCGGGCGAAGCGACCGACTGCGGATCACCCGGGGGAGCGGGATCGGCGCGCCCGGCCGACGGGGCATCCAGTGCCCCGAGCACCTGGTCCGCCAGGCCCGCCCAACCGGGCTCCGAGCCCTGGTCGGGAAGGGTGCCGGCCCAGCGGAGCAGGATGTCGTCGACCTCCGGCGCATCGGTGCCGAGGCCCTCGAACCGGACGACGAGGCGCCGCAGCAGGGCTCGGAAGTCGTCGCCGGTCTGCACGTTGTTCGTCACCGCGCGAGAGTAGGGTTCTGGGGCCGAGCCCGTCGACCGGACAGCAGGGCGCGCGGGAGTCGACCCGGGTCGAGCCCATCCCGAACCGGTGGGCGGGTCGGTCCTATGGCGCGATCTCGAAGTCCGGCGGTTGGAGGCACGCGAGGCATGTCGTGTCGGGCGCGGTCGGGGTGTTGAAGAACGAGCGGGTGATCGCCTGCGCGCACGGGGAGTCGGCGAAGACGACGTGGGCGACGTAGGGGACCGTGACCGCGGTGGACCGGCTCAGCGTGCGGGCGACGTAGGGACCGTTGCTCGGGGCGGTCTGGGCGTCGAAGCCGCCCGACAGGACGAGGGTCGGGATGTCGCTGTGCGTCACGTCGCGGATCGAGTGCGGTGCGGCGGGAACGTCCCAGGCGCGGCAGTCGTCGTGGAGCCAGGTGAGCAGCGGGGCGTTGGCCAGCACGGAGTCGGGGAACGAGGGGAACTCGCGCCGCCCGGCCGCGATCACGTCCGCCTCGCTCTCGAACGGTGTCCATTCGCTGCAGAAGACGCCGAAGGCGAGCCCGTGGGAGGTCCTCCCGACGGCTGCCGGACTGAGTTTGCCGCCCGCCCACTGTTCCGCGATGCGCTGCGGGTTCCCGTGGGCCAGCTCGTCGATGGAGCGGGGCACGCCGGGCGCCAGGTGGCTGGCGAAGGTCAGCCAGTTCAGCAGGACGCCGCCGTCCAGGGTGACCTCCACCGGCTCCGGGTGGTCCGGGACGGTGACGGTGGTGGTGACCGGGTGGGCTTCGAGCTCACTGACGAGGCGTTCGAAGGTGGCCTTCAGGTCCGGGTAGCGCGTGTGGCAGGCGGGCTGGTCGGCGCAGGCCTCGAAGATGCCGTCGAAGCCCTCCCGCGCGGCCTGCCAGGTGTTGGCGCCCCCGGCGAGCGAGGGAGGCTCGATGCCGTCGATGCCGACCGACCGGATGCCCGCGGGGTGCAGGCGCATGTAGAGCAGGGCCAGTTCGGTGCCGTAGGAGATGCCGAACACGTTCCACTGCTCGATGCACAGCGCTTCGCGCAGGTCCGCGTAGTCGGCGGCGCTCTCGGTGCTGTTGTAGGCGGAGAGGTCGGCCCCGCGGCCGGCCAGCTCGTCGCGGCAGGCCCGGGTCGCGTCGACGTGCAGGCGCCCGGTGGACGGCGCGCCGTAGACGAGACCGAGGGAGTCCGCGTTGAACTCGTCGATGTTCGGGCAGGTGAGCGCCGGGTCGGCCGAGTACGTGCCCCGCTGGGACATGAAGACGACGTCCCGGTCGTGGTTCAGCCCGCCGTTGAGGGCCAGGGGGATCTCGGAGACCGCGTCGTCACCGGGCCCGCCGGCGAACCACACGATCGGGTCGGGCGCCGGGTGCTCGGTGACGGCCGGGACGATCGCGACTCCCAGGGTGATCGTCCGTCCGTCGTGCCGTGAGCGGTTCTCGGGCACCGTGAGCGTTCCGCAGCGGGCCCGGTCCAGGTCGGGGATCGGGTCCGCCGTCCGCGGGCAGGGGCCCGGCTCGAAGCGGGCGTGCCCGGTCGTCCGGGCGACCGTGCCGAGGGGTGCGCCGGCGGCGGGCTCGGCCCGGGCGGGCGGCGTCGCGAGGCCGACGGTGACGAGCCCGGCCGTGACCACGGCCAGTGTGGTGCGCAGCCGTCGCGCGGAGCGGTGGCGGTGGGGCGGGTGAAGGAGCATCAGGCGGAGTCCGTTTCGGGGGTGATGGTGAAGGGGGCCGGGGCCAGGTCCGCCGCGCAGGCGGTGACCGGTGCGGTGGGGCGTTCGAGGAACGAGGCCAGGACGCTCTGCGCGCAGCACGACTGGGGAACGACCCAGTGACCGATCCCCGGGATCCGCACGACGGTCGAGCGGGACAGCGTCCGGGCCGCGTACTGGCCCCAGCTCGCCCCGGTCTTCGAGTCGAAGGTGCCGGAGACGACGAGCGACGGGACGTCGCTGACGGTGGTCACCCGCTGGAGGGAGGTGCGGTCCGGGACGTCCCAGACCCGGCACACGTCGTGCTGGAAGGGCAGCTGCGGCGCCTGGGCCAGGACGGCGTCCGGCCAGTCGGGGAAGTTCCGGCGTCCCGCCGCCAGCACGTCGGCCCGTGAGTAGCCCGGCGCCCACTCGCTGCAGGCCACCGACTCCTTCAACCCGGTGGCGAACTCGCCGATGACGGGCGTCGCGGCCGCGGCGCGGGCCCGCGCGAAGCGCTCCGGATTCCCGTGGGCGAGTTCGTCGAGTGCCGCCGGGAAGTCGACGAACGGGACGGCCTTGGCGACCAGCAGTTCCACCAGCGCGCCGCCGTCGAGGACGACCTTCACCGGGGTTCCGCCGGCCGGCGGCTGCGCCGTCACCGTCAGGGGGTGTTCCGCCAGCCGCCGGACCTGCTCCGTCAGCGTCCGTTCGAGGTCCGGGTAGCGGTCCCGGCAGGCGGGCTGGGCCCCGCACGCCGCGAAGACCGCGTCGATCCCCTCCCGGAAGCTGTCCCAGGCCCACGGCAGGTTCACCACCGGCGGGGGCGCGACCGAGTCGATCGCCAGCGAGCGGACCCCCTCGGGGTGCAGTCGCAGGTAGGTGAGGCCGAGGTCGGTGCCGTAGGAGTACCCGTAGACGTTCCACCGGTCGATGTCCAGCGCCTTGCGGAGGTCGGCGAAGTCCGCCGCGTTCTCGGTGGTGTTGTAGGCGCTCAGGTCGACCCCGTCGCCCGTGAGACGGTCCCGGCACTCCTGTGACGCCCGCACCCGGAGCCTTCCGGTCGACGGCGCGTCGACCGGCAGTCCCACGGCCTGCGCCTCGAACCGGTCCACCTCCGGGCAGGCGAGGTTCGGCTCCGAGTGGAGGGTGCCGCGCTGGGCCAGCAC
This sequence comes from Kitasatospora sp. NPDC058965, assembly GCF_042741245.1. NCBI lineage: Bacteria > Bacillati > Actinomycetota > Actinomycetes > Kitasatosporales > Streptomycetaceae > Kitasatospora > Kitasatospora sp. NPDC058965. The sequence continues at coordinate 11,675 of NZ_JBHYKG010000076.1, read as the reverse complement.
GATCAGGTCGTGGTCCCGGTTCACGCCCGCGCCGATCAGGAACGGGATGCTCCCGAACGCGTCGCCGCCCGGTCCCCCCTCCATGAACACCACCGGCTCCCCGGCCGGCGCCGCGGAGACGGCGGGGATGATCGCGACGGCCAGCCGGACGGTCCGGCCGCCGGGACGGGAACGGTTCTCGGGCACCTCCAGGACCCCGCACCGCCCGGGGACCGGCTCGGCGGTCTCCGGGCAGGCCCCGGGAACGAACCGCGCCGGCGCTCCTGACAGGGGCTCACGGATCGGCGGTGAAGCGGCGAAGCCCGGTGTCGGGACGATCGCCGTAAGGAGGGCGATCCCGGCCGCGGCGAGCGCCAGCCCGCTGGGCGCGCCCGCGGTGCGGCCCCGTGGGCGTCGGTGGCCCGCCTGCCTCCGTTGGGGCCCGGCGTGCCGGCCGTACCCGCTCTCCCTGCCGTACCCGCTGCCCCTGCCGTGCCCGCCGCCCCGGCTGTCCCCGTCGTCCCCGTGAGCGGGCGGTGCGCCGCTCGGACCGGTGCCCTGTTCCACCATCTGATCCCGACTTCCTGTGTTCCGGGCCGCCCGGTCGGGACGGCGCCACGCGGGTCCGCCCACCACGCCCACGGTTCGCATGGGCACCACCGGCGCCAGCCTGCCTGCGCGGGCAGGCGGCCACCACCTCACGGACTCCACACGGAGCAGCCGGCCGCCACCTCGCGGCCCGCCCCTGCCGGGTGACGGCGTGCCGTTGACCCGCGCCGGGCGGGCACGGGCATAGCGCCCGTCAGGAGCGCCGGACATCCCGGGCGGCGGCAGCCCCACGACCCTCGGGACAGGCCCGTGAGCACCCGTCAGCAACCACTACGACGGCCAGGGCCAGGCCCGCCGAGGAGCCGAAGGGCCGTGGCGCCGCACCGGGCGGGGCAGCCGGTTCGCCACAATGAGCGGGTGAGCGCACCGTACGCCGAAACCGCCCTGGAACCCCTGCGGGGCCCGTTGACGGGCTACTGCTACCGGATGCTCGGCGCCGCCGGCGAGGTCGACGACGCGGTGCAGGAGACGCTGCTGCGCGCCCACCGGAACCTGCCCCGCTACGACGCCGCCCGGGCCAGCCTGTCCACCTGGGTGCATGCCATCGCCACGAACGTCTGCCTCGACCTGCTGCGCGGCGCCAGGCGCCGAGCGCTGCCGTGGGACCTGGGCCCGGCGTCCACCACGGGCGAGTTGGGCGCCCCGCTGCCCGCCGCGCAGTGGGTCGAACCGCTGGCCGACTCGCGCCTGCAGCAGGTCGCCGACCCGTCCGAGCTCGCCGTGCGCCGCGAGTCCGTCCGGCTCGCCTTCGTCGCCGCCCTGCAGTGGCTCCCGCCCCGGCAGCGCGCGGTCCTGGTGCTGCGCGACGTCCTGGCGTTCAGCGCGGCGGAGACCGCGCAGATCCTGGAGTGCTCCGCTGCCGCCGCCAACAGCGCCCTCCAACGCGCCCGGGCCACCCTGGAGCAGCACCGGCCGGCGCCCGCGCAGGCCGCGGACCCGGACGACCCGGCGCAGCGGCAGCTGCTGCGCGACTACGTGGACGCGTTCGAGTCCCACGACGTGGACCGGCTGATCGGCCTCCTGGCGGACGACGTGCGCTTCGGCATGCCGCCGTTCCTGTGGTGGCTGCACGGCCCGCAGCGGGTCGGCGCGGCGATGGAGGCGGGCGCGGAGTACTGCGCCCACGACCGCATGGTGCCGGGGGACGTCGCGAGCGGCTGCCTGACCCTGGGCCAGTACCGGCCGGACCGGGACGGAGTGCTGCGGCCCTTCGCGGTGCTCCTGCTGGAAGTGCGCAGCGATCGGATCACCGAGATCGTCACCTACTTGGGCCGGGGCGAGCGGTTCGCCGAGTTCGGGCTGCCGCCGCAGCTGTGAACCACTTCCACGGCTGCCGATGAATTCGCGGCCTCCCGGTCGTAGGAGGAGTGACAGCACTCCTTCGACGGAAGCGACGGCACGGCCATGGCCCTCCGGCAGACCCACCCGCAGACCCAGATCCAGATCGAGACCGAGATCCGCACCGAGACCTACGCCGAGCGCGAGCGCCTCGGCGCGCTGCTCGCCGAGCTCGGCCCCGCGCAGTGGAACGCGCCGTCGCTGTGCGAGGGCTGGCGCGTGCGCGAGGTCGTCGCGCACATCACCCACCCGTTCCGGACCGGTCCGCTGCGCCTGATCGCGGGCCTGGCGATGGCCCGCTTCTCCATCAACCGCTACTGCGACACCGCCGCCCGCCGCGACGGTGCACGGATGACCGATGCGGAACTGCTGGCCGCCCTGCGCGACAACGTCCGCCACCCCTGGCAGCCCCCGGGCGGTGGCCAGGTCGGGGCACTGAGCCACGACGTGATCCACGGCCTGGACATCACCGAAGCACTCGGCCTGCCACCGGCCCCCGCCGACCGCATCGCCACCGTCCTCGCCCACTCCGACCGGCGCGGGCTCGCCTTCTTCGGCGTCGACCTCACCGGCGTCACGCTGCGCGCGACCGACGCCGACACCGAGTTCGGGACGGGCGAGCGCGTCCTGGCGTTGCCGGCCAAGGACCTCCTGCTGACCATCACCGGCCGCCGCCCGCTCCCCGCCCCCGACCGGCCGGCGCCCGAAGCCTGAGGACCTCTCGGACCGACCCGGGCCGCCGCCACCGGGCCGCCCCGGAAATCCCGCAGGCGGCCGAGGCGAGCGGCCCACCGTCGAACCCGAGCACACCGGACAAACCGGACACACCGGGCCCCGAGTGGCCACCGGCCCTGACCCGGCCTCAGCCCCGGTCGCAGTGCCGCTCGGCTTCGGTTCTTGACACCCCGGCCAGGCAGACTGCCCACCATGACAACGCCTGATCACGATGTCCCGACCTCCTGGCGCCGCGTCGGCACCTGGCTCACAGCGCACACCCGACGCGGCCCGGCGAGACCGGCGTCGGATGCCGCCCGCCTGGACGCGTTCGAGGCAGATCTCGGCCTGCCCGTACCTGCTGACCTGCGGGCCTGGTGGCTGCTGCCCGACGTCGCCGCGAGCTACTGGATTCCGGACGCGTTCGCCCCGGTCCCACTGGACGAGGCCCTGGAGAACCGCGAGATCTGGCTACTGGTCGCAGCGCAGGAAGGCGATTCGTTCGACGAGAACGGCCGACCCGAGAGCCGCTACCAGCGGGAGTTCATGCCGATCGCGTCGAGCCCCGGTGGCGACGCACTGATCGTCGACCTGCGCCCCGGTGACACCCACGGCGCGGTGCTCCTCTGGGACCACGAGACGTGGGTCCTGGACGTTCCCCGGTGGGCGTCGGTGGCGTCGATGCTCCAGGACATCACCCACGCGCTGGAGGCGAGGACGCCGGTACTGCTGGGCCACGCAGCCCTCGGCGGCTCCCAGGCACCCAGCACCGCCGTGATCGACGAGGCGCTCGACCTCACCTGGCAACCCGTCACGCCGAACCGCTGATCAGAACCGTTCCGGCCGGCGCTGGACCACCTGTGATCGCGGTGGCGGGGAGGCCTGTCCAGGGCTGTCCGGCAGCGGGCGGGGGTTCGACTGGTGGCGCGTCACATTTTCGGTGGGCTGGGAGGTTGTTCAGGTATGGATCAATCATCGGGTGGTGCGGACTCGGGGGCCGGTGGCCGGTCGCCGGAGTTCGCAGACTTCGCGGAGTTCGTCGCTTCGCGTGGGCGGCAGTTGCTGAGGACTGCGTTCTTGTTGACCGGGGGTGACTCGTATCTCGCGGAGGACCTGGTCCAGGAGGCGCTGGGTCGGATCTTCGTGAAGTGGCACCGGATCGGGCGGATGGAGAACCCGAGCGGGTACGCCCAGACCGTTCTGGTGAACACGTTCCTGTCCCATCGCAAGCGCCGCAGTTCGTCGGAGCGGGCCGTCGCCGAGTTTCCCGACGTCGCGGTCGACGATCCGGATCCGGCGCTGCGGCTGACCCTGCTGCGCGCGCTGGGCGAGCTGTCGGCGAAGGACCGTGCCGTGCTGGTGCTGCGGTTCTGGGAGGACCGCAGCATCGAGGCGACGGCGGCCGCGCTGCGCCTGAGTTCTGCCGCTGTGCGAACGCGCAGCAGGCGAGCGCTGGCCCGGCTGCGGGTGGTGCTGGCCGAGGATTTCGACGCTGCCGTGGGTCGGGCTCCCGACTGCGGCCCCTCCACCCCGAAGGCGGTGCTGAACGATGTCCACTGACCAGGACTTCGAGGACGGGTTCGCGGACCTGGCCCGTGCCCTGCGCGGGGCGGCCGAGTTGGCGCCGGAGCTGAACGGCCCGGCCCTGACGGTCGGCGCCCAGCGTTACGGCCGGCGTCGGCGTCGGCGTCGGCGTGCCGTGGTGGCGAGCGGTCTCGCGGTGCTCGTGCTCGCCGGGGCGGGCGGTGTCGTGGCGGCCGGCCGCGGCGGCGCGCTGCGACTCGGCGATCCGGCCGCGCGCGTCTCGCCGATGCCGGTGCCGATGACGGGTCAGGAACTGCTCTCCCTCGTGACGGGGCTGCTCCCGCCGGGGAAGGTGTCGCTTCTCGGGGGCGGTGCGTCGGGCGAGGGCACGTCGGCCGGCGCGGCGCACACGACGGGCGGCACGGTGATGTTCGACGACGGCGCCGGGGCGAGCGTCGTCGAGTTCTCGGCGGAGTGGACGGGCCTGGCGCCCGGGGCGGCCGCCGTCTGCATGGACGGCTTCACCATGCCGCAGGACTCCTGCGACCGCACCGTGCAGGCGGACGGTTCGGTCCTGGTGATCGACAAGCTGCGCTCCGAGCACACGTCCGGGGGCCGGGAGTGGCGGGCCACCTGGGCGGGGGCGGACGGGCGCCGGGTGCAGGTGATCGAGTTCAACGGGCAGCCGGCCGCGACGGACCGGGCGGACCCGCCGCTGGGACCGCAGCAGCTCACGGCGCTCGTGACGGCCGCGGCGTGGGAGCGGGTCTTCGCGTCGCTGGTGCCCGTGAAGAAGGCCCCCGCCCCGTCGGCGCCGGCAACGACGGCCGGACCGGGGAAGGCCAGGCTGCTCTCCGGGCTCACGGCACTGCTGCCCGCCGGGAGTACGTCCTCGGTTCCGGCCGGCTCGGACCAGGCGGTGCTCGCGGTGACGCTGGACGGGCGGAGCAGCATGGTCCTCGCCGACGTGCAGCCGGCCTCGGACAGGGGCAGGCAGGACGCGCAGGAGGCCCGCACCGGCCGCACCACTCCGCTGGAGGTGCGCGAGAGCCTGCCCGACGGCACTCTCGTGGTGACCAACAGCTTCGGCAACGGCAAAACGGCCACCAACCCGGTCCTGCACTGGACGGTCGACGTGTACCGCCCCGACGGTTTCCGGGTATCGCTGTCCGAGTGGAACGGCGAGAACGCCTACACGGCCCGGCCCGGCACCCCGGCCCTCAGCCCGGACCAGCTGAAAACCATCGCCCTCGACCCCGCCTGGCGCTCCTGAGAGCGGCCCCGCCCGATGCTGCCCGGGACCGTGCGGACGGCGGTCCCGGGCAGCCCGGGTTCGGCCGGGCGGTCACCGGGCGGCGACGCGGTCGGCTGCACGTCAGGTGGACAGCGCGCGCACCGGTGTGGGTCGAGCCGCGACGGGGTGAACGACGTCCTCTCCCAGTGGAGTTGACTTCGTGAATGCCGCTCTCCGCACCACGCGAACGGACGGCGTTGCTGCCCGGACCGGATGCGGACGGCACACTTGGCCTTGCGCAGGGGGAGCGCGGCACAGGCGGCCCGGCCACCTGGGTGGCCCGTACGAGGGGGACTTGACCATGCCCTACGACTCCACGCCGGACACGCTCCGGCACAGCCTGCGAGTCGCCGAGCTGCTGGGCGAGCCGATCAAGGAGTTGCTCGACCGGTCGGTCCGGCACGACCTGAGCAAGACCCGCGAGCCGGAGCGGGCCGTCTACGACGAGGTCGTGCCGCAGCTGCGCGCCACGCCGTACGGCAGCGCGGAGTACCGGGCGCTGGTCGACGCGATGGGCGAGGGGCTGGCCCACCACTACGCCCACAACCGTCATCACCCGGAGCACTTCGCCGACGGGATCGACGGCATGACCCTGATCGACCTGCTGGAGATGCTGGCGGACTGGCGGGCCGCCACCGAGCGCACCCCGCACGGAGGCTTCGCCGACAGCCTGACGATCAACCAGGAACGGTTCGGCGTCGCACCACAGTTGATGAACGTTCTGACGAACACCGCGCGCCACTTCGGGTGGCTGGCCGCGGAGCCGGACGGCACCGCAGCGCCATGACGCGGTGCGGTCCCCGTCGCCCGTTGCCCGCCGCCGTCGCTCAGCGGCCGGCGCGCCGGCGCGCCGGTACTGAACAGCGCCAACACCGCGGGCCCTCGACCGTCGCGTCGCCCCGCTGAACCGGTGTCGAGCATTCGCCTCCGACGCGAATAGCTGGCCGGCCCCGCCCGTGCTCCGGTGGACTGTCGCCGGGCGCCGACCAGGGCCCGCACGAAGAAGTACTGCGAGCAGAACTCCCCGACCGACCTGAGGAATTCGCCTGCCGAATCCCCGCGGCCGGACATGGTCCTGCTCCGACGACGGAGGAATACACGTGAGCATTCGACGCACGATGGGGGTGGCCGTCTCGGCAGCCGCCCTGTGCGGGGTCGCCTTCGGGGCGACTCCGGCGTCCGCCAACACCAACAGCCTGGGAATTCCCGGGGGTGACACGCTGCAGGCCACGCTGAACTTCGGCGGCATCACCTGGAGCGACTGCTTCGACTGGAACTCCAGCGCGTACCTGGCCGGGTCGAACCCCCTCAAGGCCGACTCGATCACCAACCACACGCACTTCGACACCTACGGCATGTGGGGTCACAGCATCACCACCCTCGGCCAGTCCGGCGCTTCGGTCAACGTGGACCAGACGTTCGCCAACAGCTGGGCGTCCAACCTCAGCAGCAACGCCTGCACCAGCGTGACGACCACCTACACGTCCGGTCAGACGAGCGCCACGGCGACCGTCTGGGGACAGGTGTACTCGGTCTCCACGAGCGTCGGCTGACGATCAGCCCGAAGGTTCCGGACTGACTGAACGTCCCGGGTCGCCGTCGCCACCGGCGGAAGCGGCCCGGGACGCTCTTCCTTCGAAGGATTCGACCATGCAGTCAATCACCAAGGGCAGGGCCTTCCGTCGGACTGCCGTCGGTGCCCTGGCCGGAGCCGTCCTGCTGTCGGTCTGCGCCGTGGCCGCGTCCACGGGACCGCGAAGCCCCCGCAGCGCGTCGGCACGGACCGGGTTCAGTCGCGAGCTCTCCTCGCTCCTCGGGACGAACGGTCTGTACGCGTCGCCGAACGCGGTGGCGGGCCCGGACGTGGTGGACCTGCAGAGCACCGCGTTCGACCTGCTGACGCTGAGCGCCGTCGGGCACCCGAGGACGTTCCCGCCGGACCGCCTGCGCACCGCCCTGCTGACCGCCGCGGCCGACGGCGCCACCAAGGCGTTCAGCGTGACCGGAGCCTGGGACGCGGACGCCCTCCAGCGGTTCGAGGGCGTCCCCGGGACCGTCGACGTCGTCTCCTCCTACAACCCCGACGGCTACTTCGACAACCGGCCGACCGATCCCACCGACCTCGCCTCCAGACTGGCCACGACGGCGACCTCCCTCGGCCTGCTCGCGGACCACCGGGTCGACCTGCCCGACGACCGGAAGACCCGCCTCGCCGCCTGGATCGAGGCCCGGCTCCACGAGGTCGCGACGCCCGCCCAACTGTGCGACGCGCTGACCGGCCTGCACTTCCTGGGCGTGCGCGCCGCCCTGCCGCCGACGGCCGAGGCGATGTGGGAGAAGTGGATCGACGGCTTCGAACGCACGAGGTCCCTCGGCAACGACGGCGACCTGCTCGACCTGCACGGATCGGCCTGCGCGGCGGACCTGCTCGGAACACACCGCGACACCGGCCTCACCACGGCCTCCCGGCAGGTGGTCGGCCGCTATCTGGCGGCCCCGGAAACGGCCAGGGAGCGGTACTACCTGGCGCTGACGGCGAAGCTCGTCGGATTGGATCCGAGCGCGTTCGGCCGCCTGACCGAGGACTCCCTCGCAGACCTGGGGAGCGACGGAGTCTCCTACGGATCGTCGAGCCACCTCGGCACGATCACGTCGACCTACTGGATCTCGCAGATCGGTCAGCTGCTCGGCGACGACGCCTGGCGCACCGAGTTCCCGATGAAGGAAGCGGTGACCGCCGCCCGGCGCGCACCCCAGCCACCCGTCGTCGCGCGCGAACTCTCCCTCCTGGCGAAGCAGCTGGGCCTGGCAGCGATCCCACCGCCCAGCACGACGATGCCGACCGTCACCGCCGACACCGTGTCGGCCTGGGGCCGGCTCCAGGACCTTTCGGCGGCCCTCGGCCAGCCCACCGAACAGTTCACCTCGGCCCCCTGGCCCGCGGCGGACGCCGGCAGCCGGTACGCGGCCTGGATCGCCCTGGCCCACGTGGACGGAGACCTCCCCGCGGCATGGGCCACGCTGGTCGCAGACATTCCTGACACGCTCGCTCGGGAGGCCGCCACCTTGAGCCTGCCGGAAATCCTCGCGGCGCTGCGCGTGGCGGAACAGCGCGGGCTCGGTCCCTCGATCGACCGGGAAGCGATCAGCCGCAGGCTGGCGGAGCTGAAGGGGTGCCCGAGGTTCCCCGAGCTGTACCGGGCGGACTCCGGGTCCCCGACCTGTGATCTGGAGGCGACTTACGACGCGCTGCGCGCGCAGCGGCTCATGGCGGCCGGGACCGGTGCGCGCTGACCGATCGGGCCGCCCGTGGCCGGGGTCGGCAGGAGAGCCGGCGACCCCCGCGGGCTACGGCCGCAGCAGGTAGTCGTCCTGGAGCAGGGTCCGCCCGAGCGGCGCCGCGAGGTGGCGGACCCGACGCCCTTGGCGTTGCGTGGTGATCACCCCGGTCGTCCGCAGGGCGGCTGCGTGCGCGCTCGCGGTGGACGGGCTGACGCCCAGACGCGCCGCGAGTTCGGCCGTGCTGCACGGCTGCTGTCCGATGACGCGCAGCGCCCGGGCACGAGCCGGTCCGATCAGTTTGGCCAGCCGGTCCGGTGCGGCGTCCGTGCGGTCGGCGGGTGGGACGAGGGTGGGGTGCAGGAGCACGGGCGGTCGGTGGTCCGCGGTCAGGACGCCGAGGCTGTCCTGGACGAAGAAGTTCGGGTGCAGCTCGATCCCGCCCCCACCCAGGGCGAAGCTCCGGTCCGGGCCGGCCACCGAGCAGCGCAGGGCGCCGTCCGCCTGCCAGACCGCATGCGGGTGCAGGGTCTCCAGCACCGCGCCGATCCCTGCTTCCCCGACGGCCTGGGTGCGCTGGGCGATGTCGGCCTGCAGGGACTTGCTGATGGCGGGCCAGTCCGGGGCCAGGCACACCTGGAACAGCGTCCGCGCGGCGTCGACGATGCGGCGCAGTCGGCCCGTGTCGCCGTCACGGAGTTGCACGACGATGCGGGGCGGATCGGGCAGCAGGTCGTAGTCGGCCAGCGCCCGGTGCAGATCGGCCGCGCTGGTGGCCAGGATCGCGTCGAGCTCGTCCGCCAACCGCCGGTGCGGGCCGGCGACGGCGGTGATGAGGAAGTCCGGAAGGTTGGCCGGGTTGGCGTTGACGAGATCGAGCAGCGGCGCGACCGTGTGCGGCACGCGTCCGCGTACCCGGCGCCACCAGCGTGCGCGACGGGTACCGACACAGGCGTGGGCCTCGGCCACGGCCGTGACGACGTGATCCATCGGTGAGACGGCGAACCGCGTGCGCGCAAGATCCGGAACGTCGAAGGTGATGGTGAGCATGGTTCCCCGTGACCTGGCCTGTCTGTCCTCGCGATGTGGGACGCCGACCCGTCCGCCGGGCGGGCGGGCGGTGGAGCATCTCGGGCCATCCTGTGCAGCCGCAAAGGATCACGCCATGGTGAGTGATGGACGCCGACATGGTGTTCCGTTCCGCCAGGTCCGGGAAGTGGGCGGGCCGCCCGGCTGCGGAGGATCGTCTGTCTGCTGACGGCCGGTGAGCCGACGGCCGGTCAGTGCAGCGCGGCCAGGCCGCCGAGCGGGGTGGCGCGGCCCTTCACACGGTGAGGGCCATCGTGCGGCTGGGCGGGGTTGCACGGACGGCGGCCACCCGACGGCCCCGCTCCGCAGGACTGCACCGGCCCGCACGACTGCACCGGCCAGGCCGATGCTCCGCCGGCCCGGCCGCTGACCGGCAGCGCGCGCAGGCGGGCGTAGAGCCCGACGAAGGCGGGAAAGCGGTAGCGGCCGGGGGCGTGCTCCGTCAGCAGGTTGTGGTCGAGCAGCGAGTCGAGGAGGCGTTCGGCGGTGCGGCGGTCGACCCCGATCAGGCCGGCAGCGGTGCCCGCGTCGAAGTCCGTTCCCGCAACGGGCCCGAGCCGGCAGAAGAGCCGCTGCTCGGCCCGGGGCAGTGCGCGGTACGAGGAGTCGAGGACAGCGGTCAGGTCGCGGCCCTCGTCGCCGAACTGGGCGAGGCGGGTGTGCTCGTCACGCAACCGTTCGACGAGATCCGCCACCCGCAGCGCGCGGCGGTGGCGGAGCCTGGCCCCGACGATGCGGACGGCCAACGGCAACCCCGCGCACAGCGCGACGAGTTCACCGACCGCGGGACTCCCGGCCGGGATCCGCCCGGGACCCGCGACCTTGTGCAGCAACGCCGTCGCGTCGGCGGGGGCGAGGGTGCCCAGGGCCAGGGTGTGGGCGTCGTCCAGGCCGGTGAGCCGCCGGCGGCTGGTGACGATGACCAGGCAGCCGGGCGTCCCCGGCAGGAGCGGCCGGACCTGCGCGGTGCCGGCGGCATCGTCCAGAACGATCAGGGTGCGGGTGTCGGCGAGCCGGTCGCGGTAGAGCGAGGAGCGGGCGTCGAGACCGTCGGGTATCGCAGCCGGCGGAACGCCCAGGGCCCGCAGGGAGCGGGCCAGCGCGTCCTCGGCGGCCAGCGGTTCCGCGCCGACGGCACGGCCGTGCAGGTCGAGGAACAGTTGGCCGTCGGGAAAGTCCCGGCGCAGGCGATGGGCGGCGTGAACGGCCAGCGTCGACTTGCCGAGGCCGCCCATGCCGTCGATCGCCAGGATCGCCGACCCGCCGAAGTCACCTCCGGGGGACGACTCCCGGGCAGCCCCGAGCAACTCGTCGACCTCCGCGGCGCGGCCGGTGAACAGCGACGTGGCAGCGGGCAAGTGGCATGGGGATCCGCCGCGGCTCGAACCGGCCGGCCCGCCCGCGGTCGCTCCGGCTCCGGCTCCGTCGGTGTCGGTGTCGGTGTCGGCCGGGTCGGGGGAGCCCGGCAGGGCGGCCGCGGCCGCCACCAGCCCTTCGCGGCTCTTCGGGTCCAGCCCGAGGGCGTCGGCCAGCCAGGTCGCCGAGGACAACCGCGGCCGGCGGCGCCCGGTCTCCAGCACGCTGATCGAGTGGGTCGACATCCCGGACCGCTCCGCCAGGTCCGCCTGGGTCCAGCCGATCCGGAGCCGGTGTTCCCGCAGGAGCCCGCCGAAGTCCGTCACCGTCCGGGCCCTCCGGAGCCCCGATCCTGCTCGACCTGCCGTGACACCGTTCTCCCCTGCACCGCCGGGTCGTCCGCGACCCCGGACGGGCGGATCCGATTCCGATCAGTGGGCGCAGGCGCGGGCCGCACCTGCTCGCCGAGCGCCTCGCGGCGCGGGCGTGGACC